>JAGOVA010000056.1 GCA_018061005.1 Sterolibacterium sp.
GTTATATACCGCTACCGCCAGCACCCGCTTGGCCGCTTCCTGGCCAATCACATACTGGTCAAGAATGCCGCAAATCTCCCTGGGCGCGGGCAGACCGGATTTTTCCGATTCGACCTGCTGGCCAGTCACCTCATCGCGAATGATGTCATTGCACAACTCAATGCATTCATCACAAATGAACACAGAAGGTCCGGCAATCAGCTTCTTGACTTCATGCTGGCTCTTGCCGCAGAAGGTGCAGTAGAGCATTTTCTCGGTGCCTGATTTTTTTCCCGCCATATCCGTTCTCCACTGCAATGCAGGCCTGCAAACTGCCACTTCAGGGAGAAGCTGACTGATACCTCCCCCTGACTCCCTGACCGATTACTTCTGTTCCTTGCCCGCCGTTCCGGAAGCATCACCCGTGCGTTGCTCCAGCACCTGATCGACAATACCGTATTCGACGGCCTCGATCGCAGAAAGGAAATTGTCGCGATCCGTATCGCGTTCGATACGCTCGACCGGCTGGCCGGTATGCTGCGCCATCATCTGGTTCAGGCGCTGCTTCAGGTAAAGAATTTCCTTGGCATGAATCTCGATATCCGAAGCCTGCCCCTGAAAGCCGCCCATCGGCTGATGGATCATGACGCGAGAATTAGGCAGGCAAAAACGCTTGCCTTTAGTACCCGCCGTCAGCAAAAAGGCACCCATACTGGCCGCCTGGCCGATACACAAGGTCGACACATCCGGCTTGATGAACTGCATGGTGTCGTAAATCGCCAAGCCCGCCGTCACCGAACCACCGGGCGAGTTGATGTAAAGATGAATATCCTTGTCCGGGTTTTCCGACTCAAGGAACAGCAACTGGGCGACGATCAGGTTAGCCGTCGCATCATTCACCGGCCCGACCAGAAAAACAACGCGCTCGCGCAGCAGACGCGAGTAGATGTCATACGCACGCTCGCCACGGCCGCTGGTTTCGATAACCATCGGCACCAAGCCGAGCATGCTCGGCTCCTGGTAGCCTGCGCCAGCCTGACCCGGCAATGTCATCATGACTGTGTTTCCATCAGTTCCTCAAAGCTGACCGGCTTCTCGGAAACCTTGGCATTACCGAGCACCCAATCCACCACATTATTCTCCAGCACCAGCGACTCGGCCTCGGCCATGCGCTGCGGCTGCGAGTAATACCAGCGCACCACTTCCGAAGGATCCTCGTAAGTTTCGGCGAATTCCTCGATCACGGCACGCACCTGCTCCGGCTTGGCAAACAGTTGCTTGTCCTTGACCAGTTCAGCCACGATCAGCCCCAGTTTGACACGACGAACCGCCTGCTCGGTAAACCATGAAGGCTGCACCGGAATATTCTGTGCCGACATGCCACGCGATTCGAGGTCGCGCACAGCGGCCTGCGCCATTTGTCCGGATTCCGCTTGCACCAGCGTTTGCGGCACATCGATCGGATTGGCGGCGACCAGCGCATCCAGTGCCTGGGTTTTGATGCGCGCCTTGAGGCGGCGACCAACTTCGCGCTCCAGATTTTCCTTGATTTCCGCGCGCATTTTGCTCAGATCGCCCTCTTCGATACCGAGCGACTTGGCAAAATCAGCATCCAGCGGCGGCAGTTCCGGGCCATCGACACGCTTGACGGTCAGCTCGAACTGCACGGTCTGGCCGGACAGATCTTTGGCCTGGTACTCTTCCGGGAAGGTCAGGTCAAAAGTTTTCGTTTCGCCGGCCGACATGCCCAGCACCGCTTTTTCAAAGTCCGGCAGCATCTGGCCACCGCCGACCAGCATCATGAAATCGCTGGCCTGCCCGCCCTGGAAAGGCTCGCCATCACGACGACCAATGAAATCGATCACCAGGCGATCGCCATCCGCCGCCGCGCGCTGCACTTCGGCAAAGGTTGTCCGCTGCTTGCGAAGCACTTCCAGCGTCTTATCAACTTCGGCATCACCCACCGCCAGCGTCGACTTTTCAATCTCGCGATCAGCCACATCACCCAGCTTGATCTCCGGATACACCTCGAAAATAGCCGAAAAGCCCATCTGGTCGGCATCAACGCCTGCCTTGGGTTCAAAGTTCGGATAACCGGCCACACGCAGTTTCTGCTCGCGCACCACCTCACCAAAGGTCTTTTCAACAGCCGCACCGATGGCTTCAGAACGTGCCTGATAGCCATATTGCTGCGTCACCAGTTTCATCGGTACCTTGCCCGGACGGAAGCCCGGCATTTTGGCCGTGCGCGACAAATGCTTGAGACGCTTTTCAACATCCTGCTCAATCACATCGAGCGGCACTGTCACGTCGAGACGACGCTCCAGAGGATTAACCGCGATCTGCGCCTGCGGGGTGGTTCCGCTGATTTCCTGAGTGGTCTGCATGTATCTGTTCCTGAAAGTATTAACCGGATGAAAAACAAGCCAAAAGAGAAAAGCGCGCCGCAACGGAGGCGGTGCGCGCTCATCGAAACCGTCCATTTTACACGACGGCCTTGAACCTTGGTGCCCAGAAGAGGACTCGAACCTCCACGTCTTTCGACGGCAGAACCTAAATCTGCTGCGTCTACCAATTTCGCCACCTGGGCTCGTCGCACCCTAAGCCATGATGGCCGAAAGCACGTCGAAACGGCGGCCATTCTAGCGGATTCCCCCCTATACTGTCAGCCGCATTTCGAATTTCCGCACCATGCCGGTCGATCATTACGAAAACTTCCCCGTAGCCTCCTGGCTGCTCCCACGGCACCTGCACGCGCCCGTCACGGCGCTGTATCACTTCGCCCGCAGCGCAGACGATATCGCGGACGAAGGCGATCTGTCAGCCGATGAACGACTGCATGGGCTGGCCACCTACGCAGCGGCACTAAATGAGATTGCGGCGGGTACGCCAGGTACATCATGTACGCCAGGTGAGGCAGACACTGCCCCGCTATTCCAGCACCTGGCGCAAGCCGTCAGGCAGCACAATCTCCCCGTCAGCCTGCTCCACGACTTGCTGAGTGCCTTCCGGCAAGATATCACCCGCACCCGGTACGCCACCTATCCCGAACTGCTCGACTACTGCAGTCGCTCTGCCAACCCTGTCGGCCGCCTGCTGTTGCGACTGTTCCACGCCGAAAGCCCGCAGCAGCTCGCCTGGTCCGATGCCATTTGCAGCAGCCTGCAACTAATCAATCACTGGCAGGATGTCGCCATTGACATCGCCAAATCGCCCGCCCGCATCTACCTGCCCCAAGAAGACCTGCAGCAGCACGGCGTAACGGAAAGCCAGATCGCAACAGGGCTGGCGAACGATGCCTGGCGTGCTCTGATGCGCTTCGAGGTAGATCGCGCCCGCACGCTGATGTGGGCAGGCGCACCGCTGTGTCACACACTCACGGGGCGCATCGGGCTGGAATTACGCTTAATCGTCGCCGGCGGATTGCGTATCCTCGATAAAATAGAGGCCGTTCAATACGACGTATTCCGTCATCGCCCGGTACTGCGCGCCCATGACGGGCCGCTGCTGCTATGGCGCGCCATGACCCTCTAGACCGCTGACACCCGATGACACCCGAAGATGCCCACCGCTACTGCCAGCAACGCACAGCCGCCAGCCATTCGAGCTTCACCGCCAGCTTTCGCTTCCTCAAGCCCCGGCAGCGTCAGGCCATCACGGCTTTCTATGCCTATTGCCGCGAAGTCGATGATGTCGTCGATGAAATCCGCGAACCGCGTGTAGCGCGCCTCAAACTGGCCTGGTGGCGTGGCGAAATCGATGCCCTGTATGCAGGCAAACCCACGCACCCCGTCACCCAGTCACTGGCCGTTGCGCTGCAGCACTACAACCTGCCACGCGAATTGCTGCTTGAAATCATCGATGGCATGGCGATGGATCTCGACCAGACCCGCTACGCCGACTTCAAGACACTGCATCTCTATTGCTACCGCGTCGCCAGTGTCGTCGGCCTGATTGCAGCTGAAATCTTCGGCTATCAGGATCGCCGCACCCTCAAATACGCCCATGATCTGGGGCTGGCCTTTCAGCTGACCAACATCATTCGCGATGTTGGCGAAGATGCCCAGCGAGGGCGCATCTATTTACCACAAGACGAACTGGCACGATTTCACGTCACCACCGACGACCTTCTTGCCGGCTGTAGCAATGAGGCCTTCCGGCAACTGATGGAATTCCAGACTCAGCGTGCCGAACACTATTACGACCAGGCCCTGGCACAACTCCCCGCCATCGACCGCAAGGCACAGCGCGCCGGATTGATCATGGCGGCAATCTATCGTGCGTTGCTCGGCAAAATCCGTCGTGATGGCTACCCGGTGCTTGAGCGACGTACCCGTCTGCCCGCGTGGCTCAAACTATGGCTGGTATGGCGAACGGTGCTCCATGCCCGATAAACCCCAGATCGCCATCATCGGCGCGGGTTACGCCGGCATGGCCGCCGCTGTCGAACTGACCCGGCATGGCCTGCCGGTCACCGTCTTTGAAGCCTCACGCGTGCTCGGAGGGCGCGCGCGCGCCGTCACCGCACACGGCCTCACCCTCGACAATGGCCAGCACATCCTGATCGGTGCCTACCGTGAAACCCTGCGCCTGATGCAACAGGTCGGCGCCTCCCCCGAACAACTGCTGCTGCGCTGCCCGTTGACGCTCGATTACCCGGGCAAACTGCGCGTCGCCGCGCCGCGCCTGCCGGCTCCCCTGCACCTGGCCTGGGCATTGCTGGGCGCACGCGGTCTGGGCTGGGGCGAGAAATTCGCCGCCATCCGTTTCATGCGGGCGTTGAAAGTCACACAATTCAAACTCCCCGAAGACTGCACCGTCACCGCCCTGCTCGACGCCCACCAGCAGCCCCCCCGGTTGCGTGAGTATCTATGGAATTCCCTGTGCATTGCGGCGCTCAACACCCCGGCTGAAGAAGCTTCGGCGCAGATCTTTCTCAATGTCCTGCGCGACAGTCTGGCCGCCGATCGCGCCGCCAGCGACCTGCTGCTACCCCGGGTGGCTCTGGACGAATTGTTCCCGGAACCGGCCGCACGTTACGTCGAAGCCCACGGCGGGCGCATCCTGCGTAGCACCACCATCCGGCAAATCACGCGCACCGGCAATCGCTACACCCTCCACAGCAACCCAGCCGATGCACCAAGCACACCCGGCACGCTGAACACGCCGTCATGGGATGGATACCACCACGTCATCTGCGCGCTTGCACCGCCGCATCTCCCCGCGTTGCTCGCCAACCTGCCCGCTACCGATGAAATCCTGCAAACCATCGCAGGCTATCGCTATCAACCTATCGTCACCTGCTATCTCGCCTACCCCGTGCCCGCCCGCCTGCCGGAAGTCATGACGGGATACGCCCAAGGCATTTCACAATGGTTATTCGACCGCCCGCGCTTCATCGCCCCCCTGACTTCGGCTTCGCCCCCCGGGCTGATCGCGGCCGTCATCAGTGCCCGTGGACGACATCTCGAACTCTCCCAGAGCGAACTCGTCGCCCGCGTACACGCGGAAATCTGCACGCTCATCCCCGGCCTGCCCGCACCGCTATGGAGTCAGGTCATCACCGAAAAACGCGCAACCTGGTCATGCACACCCGGCTTGCCACGCCCCGCCACGCGTACCCGGCTCCCCGGCCTGCTGCTTGCAGGCGACCATGTCGCGGGCGACTATCCGGGCACACTGGAAGGCGCTGTGCGTAGCGGCGTGCATGCCGCCCGGATCATACTTTCCTGAATTTACTCAAGACGCAATGCTAATATGCCCGGCTACGCGCGAAGCAGCCGACCGATTTCCCGTTGATTGCTTCACGCAACCTCCATTCATTTTCAACCTGACCGACCCATCAAGGACTCTGCATCATGCCCGTTCAATACCGCCTGCTTCTCGCCACCGCAGCCTCTGTGCTGGTACTGTCTGCCTGCAACAGCCAGAACTCTGCCAGTTCGACGACCCCACCTGCGGCCAGTTCAGCTTCGGCTCCGGCAGCCAGCCCCGCCAGCAAAACGACGGTTGCTGCGACCGTCAATGGCGCAGCCATCACGGAAGAGCGTCTTGATTCGATCCTCAAGCGTTTCACCAGCCAGAACCCGGGGCAAGCCGATAACCCCGAGCTACGCAAGATGGTTCTCGACCAGATGATCATGCAGAAACTGACCGCCGAAGAAGCCATCAAGAAAAGCTACGACAAAAAATCCGAAGTCGCCGAACAGCTCGAACTCACCCGTCAGTCGGTGCTGTCGAACGCCTACCTGCAGGATTTCGTCACTCACGCCCAGGTCAGCGATGCCGACATTACGGCCGAATACGAGAAGATCAAATCCCAGCTCGCCAGTGACGAATTCAAGGCACGCCACATCCTGGTCGAGAAGGAAGAACTCGCCAAAGACATCATCGCCAAAATAAAGAAGAACCCGAAAGCCTTCGATGGCCTGGCCAAGCAACACTCCAAAGACCCCGGCTCGAAAGAACGCGGCGGCGATCTCGGCTGGTTTGATCCACGCGCCATGGTGCCGGAGTTTGGCGAAGCCGTCGCCACGCTGGAAAAAGGCAAAATGACCGAACAACCCGTACACACCAAGTTCGGCTATCACGTCATCATCCTTGACGACAAGCGTCACAAGGAAGCCCCGGCACTCGACCAGATCAAGCCCATGCTCAAGCAGCAACTGCAGCAACAGGCCATGAAAAAGATGCTCGACGACCTGAAAGCCAAAGCCAAAATCGAGATTACCACCCAGGCAACCCCGGCTCATTCGCCTATCACTGCCACCCCGGCAACCACCTCAGCTGCCACCCCCGCAGAAACTGCAAAACCTGCTGCAGAAAAGAAATAAGCACTCACCCGGCGCGCACAGCCCAGTCGGCTGTGCGCCACCCTGGACGCTTCAGCACGGACATCCCCCATGCCTCTCTACGCCCTGGGCGAGCGCACGCCCGTCTGCGCCCCCGACACCTGGGTAGCCGACAATGCCACGCTGATCGGCTCCGTCGTGCTCGAATCCTGCGCCAGCGTATTTTTTGGCGCCGTGCTGCGCGGCGATACGGATCTCATCAGCATCGGCGCGCGTAGCAACATCCAGGACAATGCGGTTCTGCATACCGATGCCGGCATACCACTCACCCTCGGCAAACGTATTATCGTGGGCCATCAAGCCATGCTGCACGGCTGTACAGTCGGTGATGGCGCCCTGATTGGCATCGGTGCCATCATCCTCAACAACGCGCAAATCGGTGCTCACAGCATCGTGGCTGCGGGTGCGGTGATCCCCGAGGGAAAAATCTACCCGCCCTACTCCCTGATCCTGGGCTCACCCGGCAAGGTGGTGCGCCAGCTCAGCGAAGCCGAAGCACAAGCCCTCATGCAGGGTGCGGATCACTATGTCGCGCGCTGGCAAAGCTATCTCGGCCAGCTACGCCGCATCGAGCCCTGAAGCGTCAAGCAAGTGCCGATGAAAAGCTTGTACGTCGGCGCCCAAATGATGCAAGATAGCTTTCCCGGCCACACCGTCACTGACATTCATCGCTGATCCGTGCCATGTTTGAACGTTTCTTTGTCACAGGTCTCGCCCCCTATCCCCTGCTCTGGCAGCAGCATGAGCCCTGGCTGGTCGTGCTTTCTGTGTTGATGTCAATCAGCGCATCGATCATGGCACTGCACATGACCACGCTGGCGCGCAGTGCGCCGGGCAAAGCCGCGCGTCATCTGGCCATTTTTTCAGGCGCGCTCGCCTTGGGTGCTGGCATCTGGGCGATGCACTTTGTCGCCATGCTGTCGTTTGAACTCTGCGCGCAGGGCGGCTTCAATCTGGGGATCACCGCCCTATCAATCCTCCCCAGCATGATCGCCGCCTGGATCGCCCTGAACCTGCTGATGCGCCCGCAACTCACGCCCCAGACCCTCATGGGCGGCGGCTTGCTGGTCGGTGCGGGGATTGGTGTCATGCACTATGTCGGCATGGAAGCCGCGACGCTGGCACCGTTGATGCGCTACGACCCCTGGATGTTTGCCGTCTCCATCGTCGTGGCTGTCGTGCTGGGCATACTGGCACTCTGGATCCGTTTCGGCCTGCAAGGTTACGGGCAATTGAGCGACGGAAAACTGACCTTGCTGGCAGGCACGATCATGGGGTGCGCCATTTCCGGCATGCACTATACCGCCATGGCCGCCTTGCGCTTCGTCCAGCCTGTCGAGACCCTGCCGGCCATCTCTTCTGGCGTACCCGCACAGATTTCCCTGTCGCTCGCTATTGCGGGCGTCACCCTCGCCATGGCCCTGCTGGCTGTCGCCATCAACGTCAGCCTGCGTTACCGGCAGATGTACGAACAGAGCCAGCGCAGCGAATCACGCTTGCGCGGTGTAGTGGATACGGCGGTGGATGGCATCATCATGATCAATCCACAGGGCATCATCCAGTCATTCAACAGCGCGGCCGAGCGCATGCTGGGCTGGCGTGCGGCTGAAGTCATCGGCCACAACGTCAACCGCCTGATGCCCGAACCACACCATACAGCGCATGACGGTTATCTCGCCACCCATCTGGCCACCGGGCGCACCCGCATCATCGGCGAAGGACGTGAAGTCGAAGCAAAACGCAAGGATGGCAGCCTGCTACCAATCCGTCTGGCCGTCGGCCGTGTGGAACTGCCAGATGCCCCGTTATTTGTCGGCTTCCTGACCGACATCAGCGCCCGCCGCGCCATGGAGTCCTCGCTGCGGCATAGCGAAGAACAATTCCGTTCACTGGTCGGGAACATTCCCGGCGCCACCTTCCGCTGTCGTTTTGATGCGGACTGGAGCATGCTGTTCATCAGCGATGCGGTGCAGATGATCACGGGCTGGCTGGCAGACGACTTCATCACTGGCAAAATTCATTTTGCCCAGCTGATCCATCCGGATGACCACGGGCGGGTGAATGAAGAAATCAGCCAGGCGTTGGCGCAGCGGCAGACTTACCATATTGATTACCGCCTGATCCGCCGTGACGGCCAGAGCCGCTGGGTTTCTGAAAGTGGTCGCGGGGTCTATGACGAACATGACCGGGTACAGTGGATCGACGGCGTGATTCTCGACATCAGCGAAACCAAAGCGCGCAATGCCGAATTCGAAGGAACCGTGGCTGCCATCAACCGGGCATTGGCCGTGGTCGAATTCGACCTCACCGGTCATGTCCTCACCGCAAACAGCAACTTCCTGACCCTGATGGGCTATCGCCTCGAAGAAATTCAGGGGCAACCTCATCGTCTGTTCTGTACGCCTGAACAACGTGCCGAGCCTGCCTATGCGAGCTTCTGGCAGCGGCTGGCGCAAGGTGCGCTGGCATCGGGTGAATACCTGCGTCTGGGCAAAGGTCAGCGTCCCGTCTGGCTGCAGGCCTCCTATAACCCAATTTTTGATGCCGAAGGCAAGGTCTTCAAAATCATCAAATTTGCGACCGACCTGAGCGAACGACGCGCCATGGAACAGGCGTTGCGCGATGCCAAAGAAACTGCCGAGCAGGCCGCTGCGGCGCGCAGCAGCTTTCTGGCCAACATGAGCCATGAAATCCGCACCCCGATGAACGCCATCATCGGTTTTAGCGATGCCCTGCTGGAAACCCCGTTGAATGCGGAACAGCAGCGTCATCTGGGCATCGTACAGCGCACTTCGCGTTCCATGCTCCGCCTGTTGAATGACATTCTCGACACCGCCAAACTTGAAAAAGGCGCGGTAGAACTCGAAATCAACGACTTTTCCCTGCGCGACCTGTGCCAGCAAATCCAGGCGGCCTTACAGATCACAGCCGACAAAAAAGGGCTGGCACTGCATCTTGATTACCCCGAGCACACGCCGGATGACCTGCGCGGCGATGCCTTGCGCTTGCAGCAAATCCTGATGAACCTGATGGGGAATGCGATCAAATTCACCGAACACGGCCAGGTCACCCTGCGCGTGCGCTATCGGGAGCAACCGGTCGGTGAATTACTGCTGGAGGTGGTCGATACAGGGATCGGCATCGCCCCCGATCAGATCGAGCGCATCTTCAGCCCCTTTGCCCAGGCAGATGCCTCAACGACCCGGCAGTTTGGTGGCACAGGACTGGGAACCACCATAGCCCGGCAACTGGTCGAACTCATGCAGGGTGAAATCACCATACAAAGCACGCTGGGACAAGGCAGCACATTCAGCGTGCGGCTCCCCCTGCCCAAAGGCCAGCCTCCTGAAGCACGCATGCAACCCGCACAGCCCGTGCTGCCGTCACTGCATCTGCTGGCGGTGGATGATGTCGCGGACAACCTTGAACTCCTGCAACTCACCCTGTCCCGCCAAGGCCATCACATCACCCGGGCTGAGGGTGGCAGCCAGGCGATTCAGTGCTACCAGAACCCGCCCGAACATACCCCTTTCGATCTGATCCTCATGGATCTGCAAATGCCCGAAATCGATGGCCTCGAAGCCACACGCCGCATCCGCACCTGGGAACGCGAGCACGGGGTTCAAGCGGTGCCCATCATCGCCTTGTCCGCCAGCGTCCTCGAAGAAGATCAGCGCAACGCCCTGGCGGCCGGCATGGATGGGTTTGCCAGCAAACCCCTGGATCTGCCTCAACTATACGGCGAAATAGCCCGGGTACTGGGGCTGCGCCCTCCTGCGTCATCCACTGCGTCACATCTCGCATCACCGCTCGCCTCATTACCCCATTCACCATTCATTTCCGCCGCGATCGACTGGGAACGTGGCCTGAGTCTATGGCAACAAAAGCCCTTGCTGCACGCCGCCATAGGCCGCTTCCTGAACGATAACGCAGCGGCCCCCAAACAACTCTCTGCCTTCAACAGCAGCGGCGATCCGACTGCACTGGCGGCCTTGGCGCATCGGCTACGCGGTGCGGCAGGCAACCTGGCATTGCCTCATCTGCAAGAAGCCTTTGCCCATATTGAAAAAACCGCACGCAGCGCAGACCCCGCGCGCGCCCCCCTTTTGCAGCAGTACCTTGAGTCGGTTACACCGGCCTGGCAAGCCGTGGTTACGGCCTGGCAATCAGCCAGCCAGCCACCCCGGGCACCGGATGACCTACCGGTGAATACCTCAAAACCAACGCCCAATATCATCCCCCCGAATGCACAGCAACAGCACGCCCCCCGTATACGCGCGGCACTCAATCAGGCCCGCGCGTGTCTGGCGCGGGGCGAACTGCCGGATGCTGCCCTGCAAACTCTGGCGCAATATCTACCCGACCAGCAACTGAGCCCATTGCGCGACGCACTGGATGGATTTGATTTCCCCCAGGCACAAGCCCTGCTGCACACGTTGCATGACCGATTGCCCCCTCTACCCAAGGAGACCCCACCATGAACACCCCGGACGAACGCCCCTGTTTGCTACTGGTGGATGACCAGCCCACCAACCTGCAAGTTCTGCGGCTGATCCTGCAAAATGATTACCGGCTGCTGTTTGCAACGGACGGCGAAACCGCGCTGAAAATCGCCCGCCAGGAACAACCTCAAATGATCTTGCTGGATGTCATGATGCCCGGCATGGATGGCTACGCGGTCTGTACCGCACTCAAGGCAAACTACTCAACCACTGCCATCCCGGTATTGTTCGTCACTGCCCTGACCGATGCCGGTGACGAAACACGCGGCTTTGAAGTGGGCGGAGTGGATTATCTCACCAAGCCGGTGTCTGCCTCGGTGGTGCGGGCACGGGTGCGTACCCATCTGTCGCTGGTTCACATGGAAGAACTGCGCGAAACCCGGCTGCAGATTGTGCAGCGCCTAGGGCGTGCGGCCGAATACAAAGACAACGAAACCGGCATGCACGTCATCCGCATGAGCCATTTTTCGCAGCGTCTGGCACTGGCCGCTGGCTGCAGCACCGCCTGGTCGGAAGACCTGCTCAACGCAGCCCCGATGCACGACATCGGCAAGATCGGCGTTCCCGATGCGATCTTGCAAAAACCCGGTGCGCTGAATGACGCGGAATGGAAAATCATGCGCCAGCACCCCGACTTTGGCACTGAAATCATCGGCAAGCATGAATCCGGCATGTTACGCATGGCGCGTGCCGTCGCACTCGGGCATCACGAAAAATGGGATGGTAGTGGCTATCCCATGGGGCTGACCGGCGAGCAGATTACGCTGGAAGCCCGCATCGTGGCACTGGCCGATGTCTTCGATGCCCTGACTTCAGTGCGCCCTTACAAGAAAGCTTGGACGGCCGATGAGGCCATGGAACACATCCGCGACCAATCTGGCAAGCATTTCGATCCGGCACTGGTCGAACGGTTCATCCCCCTGCAGCCTGAACTCCTCGAAATCCGTCATCGCTGGGCCGACGAACCCGCCACCTAATAACACCCGATAGCCATAGAATCCCCGATTGACTTCATCGACACCATAGACCCCACACGGGAATCACACATCATGAAACGACACCTCATCAACACCGCCTGCAGCCTGCTCGTCGCACTGGGCGCACTGGGCACACTCTATACACAGAGCGCACAGGCCGCTCCCGGCGAATACTGGGAAATCACCACCAAAATGGAAATGGCTGGCATGCCCATGCAAATGCCGACCATGACGCTCAAGGTCTGCGTACCCGCAGGGAGCGAAAAGAATCCGCAATACATGCAGAAAAACGATGGCAAATGCCAGTTGAGCGACGTCAGAACCTCGGGCAATAAAGTCAGCTGGAAAACCACCTGCGTCGAACACGGTGAAACCATGACGGGCACGGGTGAGTCCATCCACGAAGGCAACAGCTATCGCGGCAAGATGCACCTCAGCGGCAAAACCCAGGGGCAAGCCATCGACATGACCCAGACGTATAGCGGCAAAAAGATCGGGGGTGCCTGCGATAGCGAAGACCAGGTTCGCGCCATCCAGAAAAAAGTGGATGCGGCAATGGGTGCGACCTGTGACACCACGAATTTTTCGGCCACCGACTGGATCAGCCGTTCCAGCCTGTACCTTAAAGGCAGCACCTGCCCGGGCAAGAAAGAACCCTTGTGTGCCGCCGTGCGTCGGGATGCCGCACGCAACGCCCAGGCTTACCAGACATTGATCGAAACCGAAAAACACAACAACGCGCTGATAACCAGCAGCTGCGGGCTGGATCTTGAGTCCCTGCGCGCCTCGGTCTGCAAGGCCAGCAAAGGCGGCAACTACAATTTCCTCAAGGCGAATTGCCCGGCAGAAGCCAAGGCTTATCTGGAACTATCCCGCAAAAATTGCGCCGGACGCAGCTATACGTCACGCGCCGCTGCCGGTTGTGCGGGCGATGGCGGCGATGACATGAACGACGCCCCCGCTGCCGCCTCTTCTGCCCCATCTTCACGCCCCAGTGCTGAATCTGCAGAAGCCCAGCAACACAAGGCAGCTGAAACGGCTCCGCGCACCGCTGCAGATGTCGATGCGGTGATCGAAGGTGCCAAGAAACTGAAAGGCCTGTTCGGCTTCTGATGCGTGGTCGTCTGTCGTTCGGGTTGCTGCTGGTCGCATCACTTGCGCTGGCGCAACCCGTTCCTGCCACCCCGCCCGTCGCAGACCCCTTTCCCCAGGCGGCTGCGGCGTATCTGGTGCAAATCAACCAGGATGTCCGGAATGACAACGCGCTTCCGGCATCACTCTGGGCGCATCAAGCCACACGTCGCCTGCCCCCCGCCAGCCTGACCAAGCTGATGACCGTGCTGCTACTGGCGGAAAGCACCAGCGCACCAGAGCATCCTGTGGTCACGGTCACCCCTGCGGCCACGCGTGAAACTGGCAGCCGTCTGGGTTTGCGCGCGGGTGAGCGTTACGCGCACGAGGCGCTCCTCGCGGCAACCCTGCTTGAATCGGCCAACGATGCCTGCCACGCCTTGGCCGATCATGCGGCGGGCAGCGAAGCGCGCTTCGTCGAACGCATGAACCAGCGCGCCCGCAGCCTCGGGCTGCACGACACGCAATTCACCAATGCCTGTGGTCACGATGCCGACGGCCACTATTCCAGTGCGTTTGATCTTGCCCGACTGGCGCAGATCGTCCTGCGTCAGCCCAGGCTCGCTGCGCTCGTCAGCCGGCATGAACTGAAAATCAGCAGCCTCGACCAACGCCGTCATTTCAGCCTGAAAAACCGGAATGCCCTGATCGGACGTTACCCCGGCGCAAACGGGGTCAAGACCGGTTACACCCCCAAGGCAGGCAAATGTCTGATTGCCTCCGTCACGCGCAACACACATCAGGTGCTCCTGGTGCTGCTCAACGCCCCCAACCGCTGGTGGGATGCCGCGGACATGCTCGATCTGGCCTTCGCCCATGCGGGTGACTGACACGCAAAACGAGACGAGCTGGCCACCCCGCATCGGTGGCATCGGTGGCCGCGCTCATCTGCTGATGGCTCTGCTGTTCGCTCTGCTACTGGCTTACAGCCCCATACTGCTCTGGGGCAGCTTCCAGTTTGATGACTACAACGTCATCGTCTTCAATCCGCGCGTGCAGGATGGAGCGGCCTGGTGGAACGACCTGGGACATGGCATCCGTCCCCTGCTCAAACTCAGCTACCTGCTGAACTGGATCAGCGACCTGGGCGTGACAGGCTTTCAGCTCACCAATCTGGCCATCCATGCCGGCAACTGCCTGCTGGTCGGCCTGCTGGCGCAACAGTTTGCCGCGCTGCACGCACCGTTGCAAGCCCTCGCCCCACGCCTTGCCGCCAGCACGGCCTTGCTGTTTGCCCTGCATCCCATCCAGACCGAGGCCGTCAGCTATATCTGCGGCCGCTCCTCCGCCTTGATGACCAGCTTCTATCTGCTGGGGCTACTCGCCTGGGCGCAGGCTTCAGCCATCGAGGCAGGCTGCGGCACAGCGCACGAACAAGCCATCCGGCTGCGCCGCCATGTTTTCGTCCCGCTCTGTTTTTTGTGCGCGCTCGCCGTCAAGGAAACCGCCATCACCTTCCCTTTTGCCCTGCTGCTCTGGGATCGCTGCACGGGTCAGACGCATCATAAAAACCACCCACTGCGCGACAGCCTGCGCGCCTCATGGACAAGCTGGCTGCTGTTGGGGATCGTCGCACTTTATGTTCTGGGTAACCCGGCTTACTCAAGCCATCTCGCACGCAGTGCCACATTCAACAGCCTGAGCGGCAATCTCGCCAATGCCGCGCTGGGAACCAGCTGGCTCCTGCAGCAATGGCTGCTGCCCTTCTGGCTGAACATCGACCCTGATCTACCCGTCGCACACAGCCTGACCCGGTCAGCGATCCTGCCCCTGATCCTGCTGGCCAGCCTGCTCATCGCCGCGTTCATCCACCACAAACACCGCCCCTGGCTGAGCTTTGCCCTGGCCTGGCTGTTGCTGCAACTCCTACCATTGCATCTCGCACTCCCGCGTCTGGACATCGCCAACGAACGGCAGATGTATCTGGCAGGCGGGCCACTGGCCTTCGGGCTCATGGCTGAACTGCATCTGCGTCTTGCCCCACACAAAGTGCTGCGCGACCGGCTGGTCGCCGGGCTGTTGCTGGGATGTCTGCTACTCGGCATGGCACGCAACCTGGATTACCGCAGCGAAATCGCCCTCTGGCAAGCCACGGCACGCCACTCACCCGGCAAGGCGCGCGTGCACAACAACCTCGGGTACGCCTACGCCCAGGCAGGGCGCGCCAACGAAGCCAGGCATGCCTACCAACGCGCCCTGCAAATTGACCCGAAAAATGTCCAGACGCGTGCCAATCTGGCGAACCTGAGCCCCACCAGACCGGCAAGCTGCTGCGATTCTCATTGCATTAGCGCATGCGACACAGGAAAATAAGCAGTTCTATTCTCACTTCTTCCCATCAACTTTTGCCGCATCCCTCATCATGACGACCGATACCCATATTGATACCTGTCTCGCGCCAGACGCTTACATCGAAAACCGCCCTTACGACGAAATTCAGATCGGCGACAAAGCCACTTATTCGCGCACCCTGACGGCCGAAGACATCCAGCTCTTTGCCATCGTGTCCGGTGATGTGAATCCGGCACATGTCGATCCGGAATTCGCAAACGCCTCACGTTTTGGCCAGGTCATCGCCCACGGCATGTGGGGTGGCTCACTGATTTCCGCCGTGCTGGGCACCGAATTCCCGGGGCCTGGCACCATTTACATCAGCCAGACGCTGGGCTTCTCTCTACCAGTCATGATCGGCGACACCCTGACCGTCACCATCACCTGCCAGGAAAAATCCGATCACAACAAGCGGGTCATCCTTGACTGCGTCTGCACCAATCAAAACGGCCAGGAAGTCATCAACGGCAAAGCCGAGGTCAAGGCACCTTCTGCAAAAATCAAGCGCCCGCGCATAGTCATGCCGAAAGTGACCATTCATGACCGCGCGGCACGCTACGACCGTTTGCTGGAAATCGCCAAAAACCTCACAGCCATCCCGATGGCCGTCGCCCATCCTTGCGATGTGGAATCACTCAAGGGCGCGCTCATGGCGCGTGATGCCGGGCTCATCCAGCCCACACTGGTCGGCCCAGAAGCGCGTATCCGCGCGCTGGCCGAGCAACATGGCCTGTCCTTGCAGGACTGTCGCATCATCAACACCCCTCACAGTCACGCTTCTGCTGAAGTGTCCGTGCAACTGGCGCGCGAAGGCCAGGTAGAGGCACTGATGAAAGGCTCGCTGCATACCGACGAACTGTTGGGCGCCGTCATCGACAAGGAACATGGCCTGCGTACCGCACGCCGGATCAGCCATGTATTCCTGATGGACGTGCCCACCTACCCGCGTCCGCTGATGATTACCGATGCGGCCATCAACGTGGAGCCCTGCCTGGAAGACAAGGCCGACATCATCCAGAACGCTATCGACCTCGCACACATGCTGGGTACGCCGGTGCCGAAGGTGGCCATTCTTGCCGCCGTTGAAACGGTGAACCCCAAGA
>JAGOVA010000011.1 GCA_018061005.1 Sterolibacterium sp.
TCGTCATGCTGGTTTATCCTCATGAAATATTGCAAAATCACATCCTTCGGGTTTGAAGGCGTGAAGATGCAGAATAGATCATGCGGTTCGGCGAGGCGATTCCTCCGCGTAGCGGCTTCGTTCAACACCGACCTCAAGAAGGGAACGGTTGAGGGCATCAAGAAGCAACTTGGTCTGAAATAACGAAGCGAGGTCAATATGAAATTTCCTGTCACCCTTACCCCTGATGAAGCCGATGGCGGCTTTGTCGTGACTTTCCACGACATTCCCGAAGCCATCACCCAAGGCGAGACCGTCGAGGAAGCACTTGCAATGGCTCAGGAAGCCCTTGAGACGGCGATGGAGTTTTACTTCGAGGACAAACGCGCCGTGCCTGTTCCGTCGAAGCCCAAGCGCGGACAGCATGTCGTCGAACTTCCGGCCAGTTTGTCGGCCAAGGTCTTGTTGCTCAATGAAATGGTGACGCAAAATATCCGCCCTGCTGAATTGGCGCGACGTTTGAACACCACCCCTCAAGAGGTGAATCGCCTCACCAACTTGCGCCACACCACTCGCATCGACGGAATTGCCGCCGCGCTCCAAGCGATGGGGCGGCATCTTGAAATCAGCGTTGCCTGACGCATAAACGCAAAAAGAACCCCGCACCCAATGACGCGAAGTCACGGGTACGGGGTTGTTTCACTGACAGGCTTTGACTGCTGCCTCAAGCTCGGCTTCGTAGCCTTGGCGCTGCCATCGCTCGGCGCGTAGCGCCTTCATCTGATCCCAAATGCCGGAACCAAGCGGCAGGCTATCGACGGCGAACGCCGGGCGCTCCAGCATGGGCACCTTGCACGGCACGGCCACCGGCACCTTGACCTCGACCGGCTGAACTGCTGGCGTGGTGGTTGCACACCCCACAAGGCAAAACGAAACAATCACGGCCAAAAAGCCGGTAAGCGAAAGTCGCTCTGAGAGTTTCGTCATTTCACACCTCGCTCGTCTTTCAGTTCATCGTCAAAGGCAGCTTGCGCCGCCGCACACTGGTTTGCACCCGTTGGCGGTTTGAGTAGCAGCACTGCCTGGGCGTGGGTCTGGCTTTTCACCGCCACCTTGTGGGCTTGCTGCACCGCTGCCGTGGCTGCCTGCTGGCGTTTCTTCGCCTCGGCTTGCAGATCGGCAATGGCCGTGTTCTGATGCTCGACCGAGGCTTTCAGTGCGGTGTTGGCCGTGGTCAGCGTGCCGATCTGCTCATTGGCCGCCGACAGCTTCGGCTCGTAGTAGCCGCGTGCCATCGTGTAGCCTCCCCACGCGCCCAAGCCGAGCAAGGCGGCAACGGCCACCAGCACTGCAACGATGCGCCACGGCGAAAAGCCGGTGGCAACGTTCTTAACAGCAGTGAGCTTGTTCATCAGGTCGCCTCCATCAATGGCCGATACTTGGCCGAGCGCACCAGCATCACGCTGTGGACATGCTCGCGGTTGATGTCGCACGCAGAGCGTTTGCCATACAGCGCCGCCCGGCTCTTGGTGCAAGTCGTCTCGATGTTGGCACGCCAGCTACGGTACGCGCCAACCGTGAAATTGCGCTGTTTTCGCACGTCTGGAACATGGCGCGGGAGTGGGGCTACACCGCCAAGGAAAACCCCTGCCGTGGGGTGAGAAAGAACAAAGAGACACCTCGCGACTTCTACGCTGACGACACCGTATGGTCGGCGGTCTATGCGAAAGCAGCGGACGAGTTGAAGGACGCAATGGACATCGCGTATTTGACAGGGCAGCGTCCGGCGGACGTGCTCAAGATGATGGAAACCGACCTACGAGACGGTGCGCTTGAGGTCAAACAGAACAAGACCAAGAAGCGCCTGCGCATCATCCTTGATGACGATCAGGGCGTTCGGTCACAGTTGGGGCTAGTGCTGGATCGCATCCGGGCACGGCCACGCAAGGTGCGCAGCCTGTACTTGGTGGCCACATCGTCAGGCGTGCCGCTCAACAAGAACACGCTGCGGGTGCGCTTCGATGCCGCCCGCGTCTTGGCTGCGTCGGCAGCTACTGAATCGGGAGCGGTTGAGCTTGCCACCCGCATTCGTCAGTTCCAGTTCTGCGACATTCGTCCGAAAGCCGCAAGCGAGATGGGCGACGTGCTGGCCGCCAGCAAGCTGCTCGGCCACACAGAACAGGAAATAACGAAGAAGGTCTACATCCGCGTCGGCGAGAACGTGAAGCCCACCCGGTGATGTTGCCCAGGCAGAAAGAAGAACAGCCCCGATTGGGGCTGTTTTCAATTGGCGGAGACGGTGAGATTCGAACTCACGGAGGACTTGCATCCTCGTCAGTTTTCAAGACTGATCCATTAAACCGCTCTGGCACGTCTCCATTAACTTTTCTCCGGGGTTGCGGAGATGATTTCCGCAAGTTGCGGAGATTTCAATTTAACCACTATACAAATCAACAACTTAGAAAGCGATGCAGCGGCTTTCAAGACCGGTGCAATCGACCACTCTGCCACGCTTCCGGAAGGCGGTTTGCGTATTTCGCAAGGCGTGCAGGATAACGGAAAACGCGGTGACTGCAAAGCCGAAATTGATGATGAAACTGATGGGGGAACGGATGTTTGATGCGATCCACCCCGCTGTCGTCGGGCGAGATGAGTTCAGCGGGTCTGTACGCTGGCTTCGAATTCGGTCAGTGGCATGGGTTTGCCGAACAGGTAGCCCTGATAGGCGTGGCAGTTGGCCTGGGCGAGAAATTGCCGCTGTGCTTCGGTTTCTACACCCTCGGCAATGACGCCGAATCCGAGATTCTGGCCGAGTGCGATGATGGTGCGAGCGATGGAGGCGTCGTTGGGGTCGGTGAGTACGTCGCGGACGAAGGACTGGTCGATCTTCAGTTGGTCGAGCGGCAGGCGTTTGAGATAGGCCAGCGAGGAATAGCCTGTGCCGAAGTCGTCTAGTGAAAAGCTCACGCCACGCGCTTTCAGGGCGAACATTTTTTCGATGACTTCGTCGACCTTGTCGACGAGCAGGCTTTCCGTGAGTTCGAGTTTGAGCCGTTGCGGGTGGATGCCGGTCTGGTCGATGATGCCGAGCACTTCGGCCACGAAACCGGCTTGGCGGAACTGGCGGGCACTGACGTTGACGGCGATGCTCAGATGGGCGTAACGGGGTTGTTTTGCCCAGGCGGCGAGGGTGGTGCAGGCGATTTCCAGCACGCGGCGGCCGAGGGGCAGGATCAGCCCGGTTTCTTCGGCCAGCGGGATGAACTGGGCGGGCGAAACCATGCCGCGCTGCGGATGCCGCCAGCGCACCAGCGCTTCGGTGCCGACGATGCGGCCATCGGCAATCTGTGCCTGATAGTGCAGTTGCAGGTGATTTTCAGCCAGTGCCTGACGCAGGTCGCGTTCCAGTGTGGCGCGCTCCTGCACTGTGGATTCCAGTGTCGGGTCGAAGAAGCGAATGGTGTGACGCCCGCCTTCCTTGGACTTGTACATGGCCAGTTCGGCCTGGCGGATGACTTCATCGAGTGCGATGCGCTCGCCCTGAAACAGCACGACACCAATGCTGGCCGAGGCGTGGTGCGGGAGTGTGCCGAGCGTGTAAGGCCGGGTTAGCGTGTCGAGGATCTTGTGGGCGATGCTTTCGCAGGCAGCGGCAGCAGCCTGCGGGGAGGTGGGCAGGCCGCCGATCACGGCAATGAATTCGTCGCCACCAAAACGGGCGATGCTGTCGCCTTCCCGCACGCTCTCGTTCAGGCGTTGCGCCACTTGGCAGAGCAGCAGGTCGCCCATTTCGTGGCCGTGAGCATCGTTGAGCGTTTTGAAGTCGTCAAGGTCGATCAGTAGAACCGCCCCGCTGGTGGCGTTCCGCTGGGTGACGCTCATTGCCTGTTTGAGGCGATCAAGCAGCAAGGTGCGATTGGGCAGGCCGGTGAGCTGGTCGTAGAAGGCCAACTCGTTGATGGTTTGTTCGGCCTTCTTGCGTTCGGTCAGGTCACGATTGATGGCAAAGAACAGTTCCCGTCCCTGGAAATTCATGTAGGAGGCCGCAATTTCGACAGAGAACTGGCTGCCATCCTTGCGCCGGAGGGTGCGCTCAAAAATGTGTCGCCCCTGCGTTTTGAGGTGATTCCAAGCGTCATGCCAATAGTTTGTTGTGCAATCAGGGTCGATGTCATAAACCCGCATCGCCGTCAGTTCTTCCCGGCTGTACCCCAGCCACTGGCAGGCGCGATCATTGACGTTGATGAAATGCGCTTCTGGATCGACCCAGAACATGGCATCTCCTGCATGATCGACGGCAAAGCTGGTCAGGTGCAGCAGGTATTCGGCATCGTGACGTTTGCGCGCTTCCGAACGCACGTCCTGGAGGCGTTGTGCCATCGAAACAAAGCCGGTCAGCGCATGCTGGCGAATGACCACCAGTTTGTTTTGACCGGCTTTGGGGCGTTGCAGTACCTTGCCCTGACAGGGGAATTCGATGGCAAGCCCCTGGGCATTGCAGAGGATGAGCCGTCCGGCCATCCATTCGCCGCTGCCAGAGAACTGGCGCAGCATGGCCGTCAGATGGGGTGAATCCGGGTGGATGAGCAGGCTCAGGGGCGTGCCGATCAGCGGGCGTTTGGAGCGGTCCAGCAGGCGGGTCAGGCTGTCGTTGACATGGACGATTACGCCCTGTGCGTTGATGAGCAGCAGAGAGCCGGTGATTTCACGCAGGGCAAAGAGGGTGTCCCGCGCGATCATGAGGTGGTCTTGAAGTATTCGCGGCCTTCCAGGGCATCTGTTTCGTCACTGAGGTTCAAATGGACGACCACTTCACATTCCGGCGCGCCTTCGGCGATGGTCTGGCGCAGTTCCACCTTGGCATAGCCCAGGTTTTCGGCAGAGACACAGCCAAAGACGTTGGAGGTCATCATGCACAGCGCGCGTTGTCCCTGTACCTTGTCTTCGAACGGGCAGACGCGATTCTTCAAAACGATACGCTCGTCATTCTGCTCGACGATGTAAAAATCACCCTGGATGCGTTTTTTCAGGTCGACCAGCACAGCGGCCACCTGCTCGCGGCTCAGTTTGGGTAATTGCAGGGCTTGACGATAATTCTGGTCGATCTGCCGCCCCATGCTCTGGCCGACTACAGCGACAAAGCCCGCTGCCTGTTCAAGACCCACGACATCGCATAGTACGTTGGTCATTTCGCGCACCAGGGTACGCATGAATACATCGCGGTTGAGCGGGATGTCGAGTGCGGCGAGGCGTTGGCTCAGGTCATCCGGGTGATCGGGTGGCATGGTGTTCGCTTTCTCTCTGGCTGAAAGGGACGGAGCGCAGGTTGCCCTGTAGTCAAACGATCATACCGTATTTTTCAAATAGATCAGCAGGGTTAGCGTTTTAGCGTTTGAACGCCAGCAGCAACACCCCGCCAGCCACCATGGCGATGCCAGACCAGTCGCGCAGCGAAAGACGTTCTTCCAGAAAGACGAAGGCAAATACAGCCACCAGCACCAGACTGAACTGGTCTACGGGTGCCACCCTGGAGGCTTCCCCCATTTTGAGGGCGCGGAAGTAACAGACCCAGGATGCGCCGGTAGCGAGGCCGGATAGCCCGAGAAAGAGCCAGGTTCTGGCCGACAGTGCGAAAGGATTGCTCCATTTGCCGGTGGCAGCGACGAAGGCCGACAGAACGAGGATGATGATGGAGGTGCGGATCAGCGTGGCCAGATCGGCATCAACTTGTTGCAGGCCGAGTTTGGCAAAGATGGCGGTCAGTGCCGCAAAGACGGCAGACAGAATGGCCCAGTAGAACCAGCTGTCTGCGGTGGTCTGCATGGTAATCGTGTAACAGGCTGCGGGATGTTCAGGCGGTGGCGTTGATCGCTGCGGCGGGTTCGGCTGCGCGCCGCGGTTTGCCTGCGCGTGCCGGGATATTGCACAGGCCGCAGACATAGGCCTTGGCCGGGTCGTAAGCATGGGCAACGAATTGCCCGCCACAACATTTGCAGCTGGCCAGTGCCAGCATGTTGGCATCAAAAAATCGCACCATGGTCCAGGCGCGCGTTAGTGAGAGCACGGGCTTCATGTCATTGCGTTCGGTCTGCTCCAGATACATGCGGTACGCCTTGATGGTCAGGTCGAGGCCGCGCAGCCCGGTGTGGTTGAGCAGAAAGCTGTGATAGGCCATGAACAGTGAGGCATGCACATTCGGCTGCCAGGTCATGAACCAGTCGGTGGAGAAGGGCAGCAGTCCTTTGGGTGGCGACTCGCCACGCACTTCCTTGTAGAGCTTGATGAGTCGTTCGCGGCTCAGGTTGGTTTCTGCTTCAAGTAGTTGCAGGCGCGCGCCGAGCTTGATGAGCTCGATGGCCAGACCAATATCTCTCGCTTCCGAGATGACGGATTTATTACGCATAGTGACTCCCGGAGGTACAGGTCAGGCGACGGTTTCGACGGGCTTCCCGGCGGCGAGAATCGCGGCATGCACCCGGCCAATGCCGCGTTCGCGGTCATGGTTGGCGAGCAGATCCAGCAGCAGGGCGTCGTCGAAGCGGAAGCTGCACAGCAGCATGTCGGCACTGGCCATTTTCAGCACTTGTCCGGGCGTAAGGCGTTCCAGAATGTCGGCAATTTCCTGGCTGATGCCCAGGCGGAAGATGGCCGCTTCACGATCGGCGCGGATCATGTGCTGTGCCAGCATCAGGTAGGCCAGATTGACTTCTTTAATGTCGTTATAGGTGTCAGTCATTTTTGTAGTATTCACGGTGCTCTCCTTTGATTTCAGCTTATAGGTGGGGGAAGGCAAGCGGATTATGCTGAATGCTGTCAACTGTGAATATCAGCGTAAGACTGTTTTTGATGTCAGAATGAGTTCCGTCATCTTTGTAAGGTTTATTCTTACAAAATTGTCGTATCTCGATGAATTTCAAAAGTTTTGATCGTTTTCTGCGGGATCAGGGCGGGCTGGTAGAATGTGTCGCTTATGGAGTCTACGATCCGATTTTGCAGCAGTTGCGGCGCGCCAGTCGTGTGGCGTATCCCGGCGGGTGACAACGTGGTGCGCGCCGTGTGCGATGCTTGCGACACCATCCATTATCAAAATCCGAAGCTGGTGGTGGGCAGTCTGCCGGTCTGGGAAGACAAGGTGCTGCTGTGTCGGCGCGCCATCGAGCCGCGCCGGGGTTACTGGACCTTGCCTGCGGGCTTCATGGAAAACGGCGAGTCACTCCCCGAGGCTGCCGCGCGTGAAACGCGGGAGGAAGCCTGCGCCCATATCAAACTGGATGAAATTTACACACTGATCAGCGTGCCGCATATCAGCCAGGTGCATGTGATCTTTCGGGCACGTTTGCTGGATCTGAATTTTGCCGCCGGGGTGGAAACCCTGGAGGTGGGCATGTTTACCGAGGCACAGATGCCTTGGGATGAGATTGCCTTTCGCACGGTGGCCATGACGCTGCGCCACTTTTTCGCCGACCGCAACGCCGGTCATTTTGGCTTTCATCGCGCCGAGTTGTCGCCGCCACCACCCTGAGTTCGTTCGGATTGTTCATTATCGGCAGCAAACTCCACGCGGATGACCACAGCCCGCGTTTTGTGGTGCAGGGTGAGGGGGACGGGGGTGATGCGGGCGGCGCGGTCCAGCATGTTCAGTGCCAGTTGGTCGAGTGCCGGGTTGCCGCTGCCCACATCGAGGCTGACGGTGGGCGTGACGGTTTCCGGCGTCAGGCTCAGGCGGATATGGGTTACGTCGGCGATGTTCGTCGGCGTGTCTCCCCGGGCGCTGTGCAAGCTGGCCGGGGCGGGACGAAATTGTCGCGCGGTGATCGCCAGGTCGAGTCGGTACTGACGCAGCCCCGCTGCCTCGCTGTCGCCTGGGCGTTGCGTGGCACTGGTTTCGGCGCGCGCATGTGAGCTGACCTCCGCAGCGGAAACGGCAGAAGCCAAGGGCGCTGGCGTCGTGGATTGCGTGTGAACGGGTGGCCGCGGTGATGGCGGGTTCGATGGCAGGGGCGTGCTGGCCGTGGCGGATTTGTGCGGTATTTCTCGGGTGCTGGGCGATGGTCGAGGCAGTGCAGGTGTGGCCAGGTGGGCTGAGATAGACGGTATTTGCGCGCGGCTGCTGGCGGCTTTCTGTGGCTCGGAAAACCAGGGATTCTGCAACAGCAGCAGGGCATGCAAGGCCAGTGAAATGGCGGCTGCCCGGAGTGCCAGTCTGCGGGTTTCAGCCTTCATCGGAAGGCCATGATTTCCTGGGCAATCTGGTTCAGGGGGAGTGAGCGGTCAACGCCGCCCAGTCGCACCGCTTCGCGCGGCATGCCATACACCACGCAGCTGGCTTCATCCTGCGCCAGTGTGCGTGCGCCGGTCTGGTGGATTTCGCATAGCCCGCGTGCGCCATCGTCGCCCATGCCGGTCATGATGATGCCTAACGCATTTTGCCCTGCCATCTGGGCAACCGAGTGGAATAGCACGTCAACCGAGGGTTTGTGGCGGTTGACCAGCGGGCCGTCGGTCACTTCGACGGCGTATTGTGTGCCATTGCGCTTGAGCAGCATGTGTCGCCCGCCGGGCGCAATGAGCGCGCAACCGGGCATGACCCGGTCGCCATCGTGGGCTTCGCGGACTTCGATCTGGCAGATTGAGTTAAGGCGTGCGGCGAACATGGCGGTGAATTTTTCCGGCATGTGCTGAACGATGACGATCCCCGCGCTGGTTTTGGGCAGCGTCGTCAGTACGCTTTCCAGCGCCTGTGTGCCACCGGTGGATGTGCCGATGGCCACGATGCCTGCGGTGTTCCTGCCAGAGGGCAAATGGGGGGGCGCAGCGCTTCGCGGCGGAGGTGTGGCGTGGCTTTGCAGGGCAAAACCAAACGCGCTGCGGTTCATGCGCGCGGCGGCGCGCACGGCGTGCGCCAGACCATTGGCCGGATTGCTGAAAAATTGTTGCAACCCCAGGCGTGGCTTGGCGATGACGCTGACCGCGCCTGCTGCCAGCGCTTCCATGGAGGCTTCGGCACCGGGTTCGGTGAGTGAGGAACACACGACCATCGGCGTGGGGTGTTCGCTCATGATCTTACGCAGGAAGGTGAGGCCATCCATGCGTGGCATCTTGAGTTCGAGCGTGATGATATCCGGCCACTGGAGGTGCATTTTCTCCAGTGCAAACAGCGGGTCGGCAAAGAGGCCGATGACTTCCATGTCAGCTTCACGCGCGAGACTTGCGCGTATGCCCTGGCGAGCCATCGCCGAATCGTCGATGATCATGACCCTGATCTTGCGGTGGGCATCCATGAGGCGTGCGTCGGTTCCGTGTAAGGCTGATGATGGCGTGGCTATCTTATCGGTTTCTCCGGGGAGCGGGGCTACATGGTATTATGTCTGGCTTTCGCGCAAACGCCACAATTTCGCAACCCATTGTTTCCATGACGCTTTCATTGCCTGTTGTCGCCAGAAAAAAAATCCATAACCGGCACATCCGGCTCGAAGGCTGGCGACGTGAAGATGGTCTTTGGGATATTGAAGGTCGTTTAACTGACACCAAAGATCACGATTACACCCTTGGTTCGGGTGTGCGTAAAACGGGTGAGTCGGTGCACGACATGCAGATCCGCATCACCATTGATCAGCATTTCAATGTGCGGGCTGCCGAGGCCAGCTCCAATGCCGTGCCTTATCCGGGCTGCGAGTCGATTGCGCCGAAGTACCGGCAACTCGTTGGCTTGAACCTGATGCGTGATTTCCGGCGTGGCGTGCATGAGCTGTTTGGCGTGGTGAAAGGTTGTTCACACATTACCGAACTGTTGATGGTGATGCCCGCCGTGGCGTTTCAGACCTTTGCCAGTGATTTGACGGAAGAATCGGGTTTTGGTCTTTCGGAAAAGCCATTTCCGCTGGATAAATGCCATGCGCTGGAAACGACCACAGAGGTGGTTCGGTTGTATTACCCCAAATGGTATCGCGGCGAGCGTGCAGTGCGTGAAGACGCCCCCTCGTCGTCTCTGTATTCCGCAGCGTCGGCCTGATTGGCTGGGCTCGTCTGGGGCTCTAGTCCGGTCGGACGGCGCACGCGGTGTGGTAAGCGGTTATTTTTGTCAGTTCCATTGGTTCTATTCAGCAAGGAAAACGCATGAAAATCCATGAGTATCAAGGCAAGGAGCTTCTGAGAAAGTTCAATGTCGTGACGCCGCGCGGCAAGCCCGCGCTGTCCGTCGATGAAGCCGTCAAGGTTGCCGAAGAACTCGGCGGCAAGGTGTGGGTCGTCAAGGCTCAGATCCACGCCGGCGGTCGCGGCAAGGGCGGTGGCGTGAAGGTGGCCAAGTCGCTCGACGAGGTTCGCAAATACGCCAGCGAAATTCTCGGCATGCAGTTGAAGACGCACCAGACCGGCCCGGAAGGCCAGAAGGTGAATCGCCTGCTGATCGAAGAAGGCGCAGACATCAAGAAGGAATACTACCTCGCCGCACTGACCGACCGCGCTTCGCAGAAGGTGGTGATGATGGCCTCCTCCGAAGGTGGGATGGACATCGAGGAAGTGGCGCACAGCCATCCGGAAAAGATCCTCAAGGAATTTGTCGATCCGCTGCTCGGCCTGACCGAAAAGCAGGCCGGTAATCTGGCCTTCGGCATCGGCGTTCCTGCGGAATCCGTACCGCGTGCGACCGAGTTGATCCGTGGTCTGTACACCTGCTACATGGAAACCGATGCCAGCCTGGCTGAAATCAATCCGATGATTCTCGAAGGCAATGGCAACATCAAGGCGCTGGATGCCAAGTTCAACTTTGACGCGAACGCCTTGTATCGTCACCCGGACATCGTTGCTTACCGCGATCTGGACGAAGAGAATGCCGATGAAATCGAGGCTTCCAAGTTTGATCTGGCCTACATCTCGCTCGATGGCAACATCGGCTGCCTGGTGAATGGCGCGGGTCTGGCGATGGCGACCATGGACACCATCAAGCTGTTCGGTGCCGAGCCCGCTAACTTCCTCGACGTGGGCGGGGGTGCTACGACTGAAAAGGTCACCGAAGCCTTCAAGATCATGCTGAAGAACCCCAAGGTCAAGGGCATTCTGGTCAATATCTTCGGCGGCATCATGAAGTGCGACACCATTGCGACCGGCGTGGTGGCTGCGGCCAAGGAAGTGCATCTGTCGGTGCCGCTGGTGGTTCGCATGAAGGGAACCAACGAGGATCTGGGCAAGGAGATTCTGAAGAATTCCGGCCTTCCCATCATTTCTGCTGACACCATGGCAGACGCGGCAAAGCTGGCGGTAGCTGCCGTCGCTGGCAAGTAAGGAGCAACCATGTCGATTCTCATCAACAAGAACACCAAGGTCATCACCCAGGGCATCACCGGCAAGACCGGTCAGTTCCACACTGAAAAGTGTCAGGAATACGCGAACGGCAAGAACTGTTTCGTGGCGGGCGTGAATCCCAAGAAGGCCGGCGAGAAGATTTTTGATATTCCAATTTACGCTTCGGTAAAGGAAGCCGCTTCGGCAACCGGCGCAACCGTTTCGGTGATCTATGTGCCGCCCGCAGGCGCAGCGGACGCGATCTGGGAAGCGGCGGAAGCCGATCTCGATCTGGCCATCTGTATCACGGAAGGCATTCCCGTCCGCGACATGCTGGTGATTCGCAACAAAATGAAAGAGAAGGTCGCCAAGGGCGGCAAGGAAACTCTGCTGTTGGGGCCGAACTGCCCGGGGCTCATCACGCCCGACGAAATCAAGATCGGTATCATGCCCGGCCATATCCATCGTAAGGGTCGCATTGGCGTCGTCTCGCGCTCCGGCACGCTGACCTATGAAGCCGTGGCGCAGCTCACCGAAATCGGCCTGGGTCAGTCGTCTGCCGTCGGGATTGGTGGTGACCCGATCAATGGTCTCAAGCACATCGACGTGATGCGGATGTTCAACGACGATCCGGATACCGATGCGGTGATCATGATCGGCGAAATCGGTGGTCCGGATGAAGCCGAAGCCGCGCTGTGGTGTAAGGCCAACATGAAGAAGCCGATCGTTGGCTTTATCGCCGGTGTCACCGCACCTCCGGGCAAGCGCATGGGTCATGCCGGTGCGCTGATTTCGGGTGGTGCGGATACCGCCGATGCCAAGCTCGCCGTCATGGAAGAGTGCGGTTTCAAGGTCACGCGCAACCCGTCTGAAATGGCCAAGCTGTTGAAAGCCATGCTCAAGTAATTGCCGGGTTTTTTTCATCAACACAGGCCGCACCATTGATTTGGTGCGGCCTGTGTTGTTTTTACGACTATAAAATATTTGACTGTCTTGAGCTTTAGCTGCAAGAATCTAAGCCATACTGCTGTTTTGAGAGGGTTTTCATCCGATGCAGCCTGGCTGTTGGCGGTAATCATGACGGATGATACAAGTGCGAGGACAGGCTGACACGATGGGCAAGGCGAAATTCTGGAAAACCGACTGGTTTCTGGGGCTGATCATCAGCCTGCTCGTATTTTTGTTCGGTAGTGGCGACCTGTTGCAGAGTCTGGAACGCAAGGCGTACGACGTGGGGGTGAGTTTCACCACACGCACCCCCAGTGACAAGCTGGCGGTCATCGCCATCGACAAGCGCAGTATCGACAACATCGGCCGCTGGCCGTGGTCGCGTGATGTGCTGGCCGACATGATCGACCACCTGAGTGCGGCGGGTGCCAAGGTAATTGCGGCAACGGTGTTTTATTCAGAGCCGCAACGCGATGCCGGGCTGATCTATATCCAGCAGCTGAAAACGCTCTATACACAGCTTCCTCCTGCAACCGTTAACGCGCTGGCCGTTGCGGATGCGACGGCTCCCCTGGTGCGCATGGGCACGCTGCTGGATGATGCCGAACGCAAGCTGGATACCGATCGTCGGCTGGCGGAAAGTGTGGCGCGGGCGGGCAATGTGGCTTTGCCTTTCCTGTTTCATCTGGAGCGCTTGTCAGGCCGTCCGGACAAGGCTTTGCCGGATTATCTGCAAAAACAGGCTATTCCCGTTCCGCTGGCGGCGGCCGACACGGAGCGTGTGCTGTGGGGGGCGAATCTCGATGCTTCGGTCATCGCGCCACTGGGTGAGGCGGCGGCCGCCATCGGGCAGCTCAACATGACCCCGGATGTTGATGGTGGTATCCGCAGTGAGCCCTTGATGGTGGCCTATGGCGACCGGCTCTATCCGTCACTTTCGTTGTTGGTGGCGGCGCGCAGCTTGAATCTGAGCGCGGCAGATATCCAGGTGCAGCCAGGCAGCCATGTCCGGCTGGGCAATCTGCAGATCGGTACCGACGAGGTGGGGCGCATGCTGCCCTTTTTCTACAAGAGCACGGCGCCGGGCGATGAAGGCAGTGCGTTTGTGCAGGACTCTTTCTTCGATGTCTGGAGTGGCAAGATTCCGTATGCCAAATTCCGTGACAAGATCGTGCTGATCGGCCCCACGGCGGCGGGGGTGGGTAGTGTGCATCCGACGCCGGTTTCACCCGCGATGCCGGATGTGCTGGTGCTGTCCCATGCGGTTTCCAGTATTTTGTCTGGTCATTTTTTTGTTGCGCCGAGCTGGGCATTCTGGGTGGAGAAAGCGGCTTTTCTGCTGGTGGCACTCTATCTCATCATTTTGCTGCCGCGTCTGAGTGCGGGGCGCGGTGCGGTGCTTACCGGCGTCTGGCTGGCCGCGTTGCTGGGCACGCATTTCGTGCTGATGACCACGCAACTGCTCTGGTTGCAGTTGATGCTGCCCGCCACCCTGCTGTTGCTGGGGCATTTGTTGCTGACGACCAAGCGTTTCCTGGTGACTGAACGGGGCAAGGAAAAATCCGATCTGGAGTCTTCCGAATCGAACCGTATGCTGGCGCTGGCCTTTCAGGGGCAGGGGCAGCTCGACATGGCCTTCGACAAGTTTCGCAAGTGCGTGATGGATCAGGGGCTGATGGAAAATCTGTACAATCTTGCCCTCGATTTCGAGCGTAAACGCCAGTTCAACAAGGCTGAGGCGGTGTTTCGTTACATGGCGGATTTCGATCCGAAATTCCGCGATCTGGAACAGCGTGTGCAGCGGGCCAAACAGCTTTCGGAAACGGTGATTCTGGGCGGCAGTAGTGGTGGATTGGGGGGAGTGGGCGGTGCGAGCCTGCTCGATGCTGATGGCAATGTCGAGAAGCCGATGCTGGGGCGTTATCAGATCGAGAAGGAACTGGGCAAGGGCGCGATGGGGGTGGTGTATCTCGGTCGCGATCCGAAAATCAACCGCGTGGTGGCGATCAAGACCATGGCTTTGGCGCAGGAATTCGAAGGCGACGAGCTGGTCGAGGTGAAGGCGCGCTTCTTCCGCGAAGCTGAAACCGCCGGGCGGCTCAATCATCAGCACATCGTCACCATGTATGACGCGGGTGAGGAGCACGATCTGGCCTATATCGCCATGGAGTTTCTCAAAGGTAAGGATCTGGTCGGTTACATCAAGCCCGGCCAGCTGCTGCCGCCGCTACGCGCCATGAGCATTGTGGCGCGGGTGGCCGATGCGCTGGCGTATGCCCATGAAAACCATGTGGTGCATCGGGATGTGAAGCCGGCCAACATCATGTATGAGCCGGAGGCAGATATCGTTAAGGTCACCGATTTCGGCATCGCCCGCATCACCGATTCGAGCAAGACCAAGACCGGTATGGTGCTGGGCACGCCCAGCTACATGTCGCCTGAGCAACTTTCCGGCAAGAAGATCGATGGTCGCTCAGACCTGTTTTCGCTGGGGGTCACGCTGTATCAGTTGCTGTGTGGTCGTCTGCCGTTTGAGGGCGATTCGATGGCGCAGCTGATGTTTCGCATTGCCAACGAGGCGCATCCGGATATCCGTCTCTATATTCGGGGTGCGCCGCCGCCCCTGGTTGCCATCATTGACAAGGCATTGTGCAAGGATATTGAACAACGTTATCAGACCGGCGCAGACATGGCGCAGGATTTGCGGCGTTGTATCGAACAGTTGAAGGCTGCCCACGCAGCCAAACAGGCGAAGAAAGAAGGCGCATGAATCTGGGCGGAGCACTGGAGATCGTGGGGCGTACCGACACGGGGCGGGTGCGCTCGCATAATGAAGATGCGATTCACTGTGATGGCGCACGCGGTCTGGTGATTCTGGCGGACGGGATGGGCGGGCATAACGCGGGTGAAGTCGCCAGCGGCATGTTGACGACCCTGTTGGCCAGCGAACTGGGGAACCGGCTCGATGCCGCTCGTGGTGCGTGGCGCAGTCAGTGGTTTACCCGCGCCGGAGAAGATGAGACCCGCCAGATGCTGGCGCATGAAATCATCCGTGCCAATACCGCCATATATCAGGCGGCGCAAAGGCAGCCGCAGTATGCGGGGATGGGCACAACGCTGGTGATGGCGGTGTTTTTCGATAATCTGATGCTGGCGGCACATGCGGGAGACTCTCGTTTGTATCGTCTGCGTGCGGGGAATTTCGAGCAGATCACCCGCGATCACTCGTTGTTGCAGGAGCAGATTGACAGCGGCCTGCTGTCGGTCGCGGAGGCGCGGCTGTCGCAGAACCGGAATCTGGTGACGCGTGCTGTGGGGGTAGAGCCGAGCGTTGAGGCGGAGGTTCATGGCTATGCGGTGTTGCCCGGGGATGTCTATCTGCTGTGCTCGGACGGGCTGAATGACATGATCGAAGATGGCGAAATCGCCACCCTATTGCGGTCGTCAGGGGGGGCACTTGATCTCGAGGCGGCTGCGACGCAGTTGGTGAATCAGGCCAACGACCATGGCGGCCGCGATAATGTTTCCGTCATTCTGGTGCGGATCAACAATGAATTCCCGGCGACGGGGCGTGACGCAGGCTGGCTGCAACGTTTCATGGCCTGGCTCAAATAACCTGCAATGCAGGGTTTATCGACGAAATGGAATGATCAGGATGGCAAAAATCATACTCAGCATGGAAGGCATGGTGCTCAAGGATATTGCGCTGGACAAGGAGCGGCTGACGATCGGTCGCCGTCCGCACAACGATATCCAGATCGATAATCTGGCCATCAGTGGTGAACACGCGGTCATCGTGTGTGGGCACAACGAAGTGCTGCTTGAAGACCTGAACAGTACGAATGGCACCCAGGTCAATGGTCATCCCATCAGAAAACATCTGCTCAAGAATGGCGATGTGATTGAACTGGGTAAATACCGGCTCAAGTTTTTTGATGAAGTGCCCTTCCCGCAGGCGCGTAAAGAGGCGTTCGAACGTACTCAGGTCGTGCGTCCGGGGAGTGTGGATTTGCCGCCCGCTATTGCGTCGTCGCATGCGGATACGCGTGACCACCTGCAGACCTCGACCGGCTGGCAGCAGGGTGAACCTGCCGCTGATGGATTGCCGCGTGCGGTGATCCAGATCCTGTCTGGTGCGAATGCAGGCAAGGAACTGGCGCTGACCAAGAGCCTCACTACCCTGGGCAAGCCGGGGGTGCAGGTGGCGGTCATTGCGCGGCGGCCGCAGGGGTACTTCATGACACATGTCGAAGGCAACAGCTTTCCCAGTGTCAATGGGCAGCCGCTCGATGTGCAGGCGCATCCGTTGAGCGATCATGACATCATCGAACTGGGTGGCATCAAGATGGAGTTTTTCTTCAAAGCTTGAGGCGCAAGGCGGGTCGGGATAGTCGGAGGATGAACATATGGCACGAGAAAGCGATCTGAAAAAGAACCTGTTGCGTTACGGCGTCGGTTTGCTGTTGATGCTGACCGTGCTCGGCCACGCGCTGCATTTCTACTCGCTGGAGATCGTCAGTCGTCTGGATGCGATTCTGTATGACAGTAAGCTGCGGATGACCATGCCGCGCAGCATAGATGATCGTGTGGTGATCCTCGATATCGACGAGAAATCGTTGGCCGAAATCGGCCGCTGGCCGTGGAATCGTGCCCAGATGGCTGCCTTGATGGGGCAGTTGTTCGAGCATTACCAGATCCGCCTGGTGGGGTTTGACGTGGTTTTTGCAGAGCCGGACGACAGCTCGGGGATGGGGCAGCTCGATGCCTTGTCGCGCAAGGAACTGCGGGCAGATCGGGAGTTTCTTTCCGCCTACCGGAGCCTGCGGCCAGGGCTGGATTACGATGCACGTTTTGCCCAGGCCTTGCGTGGTCGACCGGTAATTTTGGGTTATTACCTGTCCAACCGGGCAGACGATCCGGGGAGTGGTGCCCTGCCCACGCCGGTGCTTGCGGCCGGGCAGCTTGAGCAGACGGGTAGTGGCGGTGTGAGTCTGACCCACTGGTCTTCCTTTGGCGGCAATCTGCCGCTATTCCAGAAAAATGCAGCCGGGGCGGGGCATTTCAACCCGATCGTCGATTTTGATGGCATCGTGCGGCGTGTGCCGATGCTGGCCGAGTATCACGGGAACTATTATGAATCCCTGTCGCTGGCCATGGTGCGCGCCTATCTGGGCTTTCCTGAAGTGGTTCCTGGTTTTCCCGCGACGGGCGCAGGTGATCTGGAATGGCTGGATATGGCAGCGCCGTTGGGCATACTACGCATCCCGGTCGATGAGAGTGCCGCCGCGTTGATTCCTTATCGCGGTTATGAGGGCAGCTTTCCCTACTTTTCAATGGCCGATGTACTGAAGGGGCGTGTTCCGCTGGAGCGTCTGCAGGGGCGGATTGCCCTGGTGGGCACCAGCGCGCCTGGGCTCAAGGATCAGCGAGCCACCCCGGTGGGTGAGGCTTATTCCGGGGTGGAAATGCACGCCAACCTGATTGCCGGCATGCTCGATGGACAACTCAAACTCAAGCCCTCCTACGCATTGGCGGTGGATTTCCTGCAGTTGCTGGTGGCCGGGCTGCTGATGATCTTCCTGTTGCCGCGCTTGAGCCCGATGCGCGCCAGTTTGCTGGCACTGTTGATTTTTCTGTTGCTGGGCGGCATCAATCTGGCGGCCTGGCAGTATGCCAATTTTGTACTACCGATTGCGGCGGCACTGACCTTGGTGGTGTCCTTGTTCGCGCTCAACATGTCCTGGGGATATTTTGTCGAATCACGCAGCAAACGGCAGATGACGGGCTTGTTTGGTCAGTATCTGCCGCCCGAACTGGTCGAGGAGATGAGTCGCGATCCGGAAAATTACAGCATGGCCGGGCGCAAGGCCGAGCTGACGGTATTGTTCTCCGATGTGCGCGGATTCACCACCATTTCCGAAGGACTGGGGCCGGACGAACTGGCCAATCTGATGAACGAATATCTGGGGGCGATGACGCAGATCATCCGTCATCGGCGTGGCACACTCGATAAATATATCGGTGATGCGATCATGGCCTTCTGGGGTGCGCCGGTCGAGGATGCCGACCACGCAAAACATGCCGTGCTGTCAGCCATAGAAATGCAGCAGGCACTCCCGGCGCTCAACCGGGTGCTCGCCCAGAAGGGCTGGCCGGAGCTCAAGATCGGGGTGGGGGTGAATACGGGTGTCATGACCGTGGGCGACATGGGCTCGCCGGTGCGTCAGTCGTATACCGTGATGGGCGATGCGGTGAATCTGGGCTCACGCTTGGAGGGCATTACCAAACAGTATGGTGTCGGTATTCTGGTGGGCGAGCATACCTGGGCGCAACTGCAGGGCGTGATGGCTTTCCGTGAGATCGACCGGGTGCGTGTCAAGGGCAAGGCCGAGCCGGTGGGCATTTATGAGCCCTTGTGTGAGCTGACCCAGGCACCGGCGGAAATGCTGGCGGAACTCGCCCGCTGGGATCAGGCGTTGACGGATTATCGTGCCCAGCACTGGCATGAGGCGGAACAGGGGCTGCAGGCGTTGTCGGCCTTGACGACGCCACCGCGTTACATCTACACGTTGTATCTTGAGCGGATTGCCCATCTGCGTGAGCATCCCCCGGGCGAGACGTGGGACGGTGTGACGATTTTTGAAACGAAATGAGGCTCGAGTCCGCGCCCTGCATCAGGGTATGATGGCGCGGTTAGAGATGACAGGACAGGATAGGAGCACATGGTGAGCACGGCACAAGCATCCGCTCAGGAAAACCCCGGCGCTGGCGATGTCAATTCGCGGCTGGAGTTTTTCAAGAATCTTCAGGCAGTCACCAACAAGATTCATGCGACGAACAATATCGACGAGATCATGCTCGAGCTGTCGCAGGAAATCTGTAGTCTGTTCAATGCGGATCGTCTGACCATTTATTCGGTCAGTGAAGACAAGACGGCGATTGTTTCCAAGGTCAAGACGGGGCTTAATTCTTTCCGTGATCTCAAGCTGCCGATCACCGATCAGAGTGTCGCGGGCTATGTGGCGTTGTCGCGCAAGATCATCAATCTGCGCGATGTGTATGACGATGTCGAGCTGAAGTCGCATCACCCCAGTCTGCGGTTCTTGCAGGAAGTCGACAAGCGCACGGGCTATCGCACCAAAGAGATGCTGGTCGGGCCGATCGTGACGGCGACTGACGAGATTGCCGGTGTGGTGCAGGTCATCAATAACAAGCTGGGCCAGCCTTTTTCGACCATCATCGAAGAGGGGCTCAAGGGGCTGTGCGAAACCCTGGCCATTGCCTTCACCCAGCGTTCCAAGCCCTCGGCGGCAAAAACCAAGTACGATCAACTGGTGGCCGATGCGGTGATTTCCGCTCAGGAAATGGAGCTGGCCATCCGTTCGGCACGGCGCAAAAACGTCGATATCGAGGAAGTGCTGATTGATGAATTCCAGGTCAAGCTGCCCGCGATAGGCACGGCACTGGGCAAGTTTTTTAACGTGCCTTATGAGCCGTACAAGCATGACCGGGTCAAGCCATTCGACCTGCTGAAAAACCTGCGTCGCGAGTACCTCGAACAGAATCAATGGTTGCCGCTCGAAGAGACCAACGAGGGCATCCTTATCATGACGATGGATCCCGAGCAGATCAAAAGCTCGCGCATCGTCAATAATATCTTCACCCGCAGCAAGCTGGCCTATCGTGTCACCACCATTCGTGAGTTCAAACAGAGCCTCGATTTCCTGTTCGGCGCACAGGCTGTGGAAGTCGATAATGGCTCGGTCGGCGACCTGCTTTCAGCGATGGAAGGCGATGCGGATGACAGCCCCGATACCTCGGCAACCGATGCTTCGGCCGCTTCCGACAATGAACTCGTCAAACTGGTCAATCGGGTGATTACCGATGCCTATCAGCAAGGGGTTTCGGATATCCATATCGAACCGTCACCCGGCAAGGAAAAAACGCTGATCCGCTTTCGCAAGGACGGCTCGCTGGTCAAGTACATTGAAGTCCCGGCCAGCTATCGCAGCGCGATGGTGGCGCGGCTCAAGATCATGTGTGATCTTGATATTTCCGAACGACGCAGGCCGCAGGATGGCAAGATCAAGTTCAAGAAATTCGGCCCCCTCGATATCGAACTGCGGGTGGCGACCATCCCTTCGGTGGGCGGCGAAGACGTGGTCATGCGGATCCTGGCAGCGGGTGAACCGATTCCGCTCGACAAGCTGGGGGTTCTGCCGGCCAATCTGGAGCGGCTCAAGGGCGCGATTTCAAAACCCTACGGCCTGTTCTTCGTCTGCGGCCCGACCGGATCCGGTAAAACCACCACGCTGCACTCGGTGCTCAAGTATCTGAATAATGTGGATACCAAAATCTGGACAGCCGAAGATCCGGTGGAAATCACCCAGAAAGGGCTGCGCCAGGTACAGATCAACAAGAAGGCAGGTCTTGATTTCCCGACCATCATGAAGGCCTTTTTGCGTGCCGACCCGGACATCATCATGGTCGGTGAAATGCGCGATGCTGAAACGACGGGCATAGGCATTGAAGCGTCGCTCACCGGTCACCTGGTGTTTGCCACGCTGCACACCAACAGCGCGCCGGAGTCCATCATCCGCCTGCTCGATATGGGGATGGATCCTTTCAACTTCTCGGATGCGCTGCTGGGCATTCTCGCCCAGCGTCTGGCCAAGCGGCTGTGCAAGTGCAAGGAGGCTTATACGCCGGATGATGCTGAAATGCAGTTGTTTATCAAGGAGTACTGTGGCGAGCTGATCCATACCGAGGCTTTCAAGAAGGATGCCAAGGCGGCACAACAGAAAATTTACGATCGCTGGCTGAAAGAATATGCCAAAGATGGCAAGTTCACGCTCTACCATGCGAAGGGTTGTGCGGAGTGCAACGACAGCGGTTACAAGGGGCGGCTGGGTCTGCATGAGCTGATGCTGGGCAGTGACCGGGTGAAAAAGCTGATTCAGGAACACGCCCGGGTCGCCGATCTGCTCGCCGTGGCACTTGAAGAGGACATGCTGACCTTGAAGATGGATGGTATGGAAAAGGTGTTGCAAGGCCTGACCGACCTGAAGATCGTGCGCTCGGTGTGTATCAAGTAATTCGGGCGTGATGGGCGGGAGATAATCATGGAAGGTTTTGATCTGCAGTCCACTATCTTTCAGCGGCTCGAACAGCTGAATGCGATTGGTGCGGCGTTGTCCAGCGAGCGTGACATCGACTGCTTGCTGGAAAAGATACTGGTTGCCGCCAAAGGCATCACCCATGCCGATGGTGGCACGCTGTATCTGGTGGCTGAAGACGGGCAGGGGTTGCGCTTTGCCATCATGCACAACGACACCTTGCACAGTGCGCTGGGCGGCACTTCCGGGCACACGATCGATTTGCCGAACCTGCCTTATACGGATGAACAGGGGCAACCGAACAACTCGATGGTCGCTGTTTATGCGGCGATTCATGCGGAAACCGTCAACATCGCGGATGCCTATTCCGCGCAGGGTTTCGACTTTTCCGGCACGCGCAAATTCGATCAGCGCACCGGCTACCGTTCGCGCTCCTTCCTGACAGTGCCGATGCGGAATCATGAAAACACCGTGATCGGCGTGCTGCAGTTGATCAACGCCCAGTCGCCGGAAAGCGGTGAAGTCGTGACCTTTTCGGCGGCGGATCAGCGTCTGGTCGAGTCGCTTTCGTCGCAGGCGGCCATTGCCCTGACCAACCGGCAGTTGATCCAGCAGCTTGAAACCCTGTTCGAATCCTTTATTGGCCTGATCAACCTGGCCATTGATGAAAAATCACCCTACACTCGTGGCCACTGTGAGCGCGTGCCGGTGCTGACCATGATGCTGGCCGAAGCCGCCAACCGCACGGCGCGCGGTGCGCTGGTCGGCTTTCATATGAGCGACCGCGATCTCTATGAACTGAAAATCGCCGGTCTGCTGCATGATTGCGGCAAGGTAACGACCCCCGTGCATGTGGTCGACAAGGCCACCAAGCTCCAGACCCTTTACGATCGTATCCATACCCTTGATACACGTTTTGAAGTGCTGCTGCGTGATGTCGAAATCGACATGCTGCGTGCCGGCGTGACGGAAATTACCGGGGAATACGCGCGTCGCCTTGAACAAATCCGGTCGGATCGCGAGTTTCTGCGTCACGTCAACATAGGCGACGAAGCCATGAGCGAGGCGGACCAGCAGCGGGTGCGTGAGATCGGGACGGGCTACCGCTGGAAAAATGAACATGATGAAATGGTCGATTTTCTGGATGCCAATGAAATCGAGAATCTCACCATTCGTGCCGGCACGCTGACGGCCAGCGAGCGTGAGGTGATCAATCATCATATTGTTGCCACCATCCGCATGCTCGAAGCCTTGCCCTGGCCACGTCATCTGAGCCGGGTTCCCGAATATGCCGGGGGGCATCATGAACGCATGGACGGCAAGGGATATCCCAAAGGGCTCAAACGTGAAGATATGTCCGTGCAGGCGCGGATCATGGGGATTGCGGATATTTTTGAAGCGTTAACCGCCAAGGATCGCCCCTACAAACAGGGCAAGACGCTTTCGGACTCCCTGTTCATTCTGGGCAAGTTCAAGGAAAACGGTCATATTGACCCGGATTTGTTTGATGTGTTCGTTCGTGAGCGGGTCTATTTGCGCTATGCCGAAAAGTTTCTCGACCCCCAGCAAATTGACGTGGTGGATGAGCAGCGGATCCCGGGCTATGTTGCCTGAGCCTGTCAGGCGATGGCCGCGTGCGGCTTGTGTTTTTGCTGAAATGCTTTTGTCGTATGGCAATGTAGCGGGTGTGTGAAGGCGGTGGTTGCGCTTGTGTTATAATTCGCGAGTTTTCATCCTGAAACGGGAATCAGGCTCCAGAAGAATTGGAGGTTTTTGTGTTTCCGCCAGGGTGCTGCCACATTATTTTTGCACTTTTTTCGCGTTACATATTCAAGAGAGCCATGGCCGATACACTGTTCTGTTACCACTGCCGGACGCATCATCCGAAAGAAGAGATGCGCCAGATTGAAACCAAAGGCGGCAAACGCTGGCGCTGCATCAAGAGCATACAAGCCACCAAACAAGGGCGCGAAGCACGCGAGGCGTTTGGACGGCAAATGTCGGAAAACAATCGTGCCGAAGCAGAAAGCAAGGCGCGACTGGTGCTTAACGCAGCCAAACAGCTTTGAGCATTGCCGCTCAGCCGGCCTGAGGGTTGAGACTGGTTGAATGGGGCTGCCGCACTACGCAAAACTTCAAAATTAACAGGGCATCGAATCATCGATGCCCTGTCTTTTTTGCGGATGCGCGCCGCAGCATCCCTCGGCGGCTCTGGCTTACGCCATCGCTTCATACAAGGGCAGCGTCAGGAATTCGGGGTAGTTTGTCGATAGCGACATCTCCTCGAAAATCCTGGCGGCCTGTTCGTAGGTCGCTGCCGGTTCGTTGCCGATGGCCGCCTTGACCTTGCCCAGTTCTTCGGGGATCAGCGCGCGTACCAGATCGGCGGTGACCTTGCGGCCATCATCGAGCTTGCCTTTGGGGCTCACCACCCATTGCCATACCTGCGAGCGTGAAATTTCAGCAGTAGCCGCATCTTCCATCAGGTTGTGGATGGGCACGCAGCCATTGCCTGCCAGCCATGAGCCGAGATAGTGGATGCCGACATTGATGTTGTTGCGTAGCCCGATTTCGGTAATGGGTTGTTCAGGCTGGAAGTTGAGCCAGTCTTTCGGGCCGAAGCTGCCGCTGACCTGTTTTCCCCACTGATTGGGTTGGTCGCCCAGCACCTTGGTGAATTCTTCCATGGCGATGGACACCAGCCCCGGGTGCGCCACCCAGCCACCATCGTAGCCGTCGTTGGCATCGCGCGTCTTGTCGTGGCGGATCCCGGCCAGTGCTTTTTCATTGGCAGCGGCATCGTTCTTGATGGGGATCAGCGCGCTCATGCCGCCCATCGCCGGTGCGCCGCGCTTATGGCAGGCTTGCACCAGCGCCAGCGCGTAGGAACGCATGAACGGCACTTCCATGGTGATGGCAGCGCGGTTGGCCAGACAGAAATCCTGATTTTTCTTGAATTTCTTGATGCAGGAGAAAATGTAGTCCCAACGGCCGGCATTCAGCCCGGCGCTGTGCTCGCGCAGCTCAAAGAGGATTTCTTCCATCTCGAAAGTGGCGAGGATGGTTTCCACCAGCACGGTGGCCTTGATCGTGCCACGCGGCAGGCCGATATGCTCTTGCGCCATAATGAAAACGTCATTCCACAGGCGCGCTTCGAGGTGCGATTCCATCTTCGGCAGATAGAAGAAAGGGCCGGCACCGCGGACGAGTTGTTCCTTTGCATTGTGGAAGAGCACCAGGGCAAAATCGAAAATGCCGCCGGAAACCCGCTGGCCATCGACCGTGACGTGTTTTTCATCCAGATGCCAGCCACGCGGGCGGATCTGCAAGGTGGCGACCTTGTCATTCAGCCGGTATTCCTTGCCAGCTTCATTGGTGTAACTGATCTGGCGGCGGATGGCATCAAACAGATTCACCTGCCCCTGGATCTGGTTGAACCAGCTCGGGCTGTTGGAATCCTCGAAGTCGGTCATGTAGCTGTCCGCTCCCGAGTTGAACGCGTTGATGATCATCTTGCGCTCGACCGGGCCGGTGATTTCGACGCGGCGGCAGGCGAGTGCGGGTGGCAAGGGCGAGACCTTCCAGTCACTGGCACGGATATGCGCGGTTTCGGGCAGAAAGTCGGGCATTTCGCCGGCGTCGATGCGTGCCTGACGCGCCACACGCGCCTGCAGCAGTTCTTTGCGGCGGGCTTCAAAGGCGCGGTGCAGCTGGGCGACCAGTGCCAATGCATCATGGCTGAGGATTTCGTCAAAACGGGGATGCAGGGGCGCGGTGATCGCCACGCCAGCGGGGAGGTTGAGTGTCATGTCGGGTTCCTGAAAAGTAATCTTGAATGATAGACGGCAGAGCGGATTGCAACGAGGACTGGCGGGCTAGAGGACGAAAGTTCGGCTGTTGATGCCATCCTGCGGCCAGGTTCGCAGCGTGGTCATGCTACGTCTGATCATATTATTCGTTATGGTATTGATTGATAAGTCAGCTATCATGCAAATCATCTTTTACTTAAAGTATCGAATGTTGCCATGGATCAGTTCAAACAGATTGTGGCCTTTGTGCACGCGGCCACACGCGGCAGTCTGTCTGCCGCAGCGCAGATCGAAGGCGTGACCCCGGCCTTGATCGGGCGGCGTATTTCAGCACTGGAAGCGCGTCTGGGCGTGCTGTTGCTGACGCGCAGCACGCGCAAGCTGATCCTGACCTTTGAAGGGCAGGCATTTCTGGAAGATGCCCAAAAGCTGCTCAACGATCTGGCCAACGCTGAAGCCGCCGTGAGTCTGGGCGGTGTCAAGGTCAGCGGCCATTTGCGCCTGTCGGCACCGGCGGGTTTCGGGCGGCGTCATGTCGCGCCGTTGGTGCGCGAGTATCTCGATGCCAACGCCGAATTGACGGTGAATCTCGATCTGTCCGATCGCATCGTCGATCTGCTGAATGAGGGCATCGACTGCGCCGTGCGGATCGGTGATCTGGCCGATTCCAGTCTGGTCAGCGTGCGGCTGGGCGACATGCGACGGTTGGTGGTCGCCAGTCCGGATTATCTGGCGCGCCACGGCACACCGCAGACGCTGGATGCCCTTGCGGATCATGTCTGTCTGTCCCTCGGCCAGCAGCGTGGCTGGACATTTCGTAGTACGCAGGGAGGGATGCAGACACTCAAGGTTGGCGGGCGCTTCGAATGTAATGATGGCGCGGTGCTGCACGACTGGGCACTGGCCGGGCGTGGGCTGGCCTGGCGGTCGTGGTGGGAAGTGGGGGATGATTTGCGAGCCGGGCGACTCGTGTCTGTGCTCGATGCACAGGCCGCGCCCCCTTTGGGGATTTACGCGGTCTTTCCGCAACGCCGCCAGTTGCCGCTGCGGGTGAGGCTGTTCGTCGAGCTGCTGAAAAACGCCTATGGTCGGGCGGATTACTGGCAAGCGGCCTTGTCGTGAGCAAGGTGAATGCGGTCGATTTTGCGAGAATCTTCCTGGTCAAAATGTGATTTTTGTGTGACTTTTTGCATAATGAACCATGTTTTATGTGTAAAATAATTCTCCCCCCGTGCTTTTGCACTTTTGTACTTGTGTACGATCCTGCCCTCATCATGGCTTTGACTGCAAAGCAACTGAAAACCGCGCTGGCGGTATGGCTGGCTGGCTGCCTTGCGCTTTGCGTGGCAGGCATGCCGGCGCAGGCGTGGGCGGTCGAGGGGGGCAGCATCACGTCGGCTGCATCAATCGCATCGAGCGTACCGGCTGTGGCGTTTTACTATGGCGCAACGCCGCCGTGGAATGAATTGCAGGCTTTTGATCTTGCCGTGGTTGACCCCGATCATGTCACGGGTGCTTTGCCGGTCTTGCCGCATACCCGCGTGGCAGCCTATGTTTCGGTGGGCGAGGTGCAGCCTTCCCGTGCCTATGCCCGTGAAATTCCGGCTGGCTGGCTGGTGGGGCTAAATGCCGCCTGGGGCAGCCGACTCGTCGATCAGGCGCAGCCGGGCTGGCCAGCTTTTTTTGTGGACAAGATCATTACGCCGTTGTGGGATCAAGGCTATCGTGATTTTTTTCTTGATACGCTGGATTCATGGCATGCCATCGCCAAAACCCCCGAGCAACGCGCCGCGCAGGAGGCCGGTCTGGTTGCGGTAATTGCCGCATTCAAGCAGCGTTATCCGGAAGCTCGGCTGATTTTCAATCGCGGCTTTGAAATCCTCGAGCGCACGCGCGGTCAGGTCAGCGCGCTCGCCGCCGAATCGCTTTATCAAGGTTATGACGCAGCCAATCAAAGTTATCGTCCCGTGGCGGAAAAAGACCGTGCCTGGCTGAAGGCGCAACTGCAGCGGGCGCGCGACGAATTTGGCCTGCCGGTGATCGTCATCGACTATGTGGCGGCGGCCAACCGCGAACTGGCGCGTGCCACAGCGCAGCGCATCGAGGCCGATGGCTTCATTCCCTGGGTGAGTACGGGCGAACTGGATACGCTGGGGGTCGGCCGTGTCGAGGTCATGCCACGGCGGGTGCTGCTGGTGCATAGCCCGTTAGCCAATGAATATGCCTTGCGCCAGAATGCCGTGGTGCGGATGGCGACGATGCCGCTCAATTATCTGGGCTATGCCGCGGAATATGTGGATACCCAGCATTTACCGCAGCAGCCGTTGAGTGGGCGTTATGCGGGCATCGTGGTCTGGCTGGGGGATCAGACGGCAGAGGCGGAAGCACAGCGGCTGGCCGCATGGTTGCCGAAGCAGGTCGCCGAGCATCTGCCGGTTGCCATCGTGGGGCAGTTAAGCCTGTTGTTGGCGACCCCGCTGAAATCCACATTGGGTTTTGAATCGTCGGCTGCCACCGCGCGCCCGGCTACGGTGGCGGTGATTCAGCGGCATGCCATGCTGGGGATGGAGCATCAACCCCATCCTTCAGTCTATGAATTTTTCCCGCTGAAGCTGAAAAACGGCACGCCCTTGCTGACCCTGTCGATGGAGGGGCAGCAGCAGGTGGCTGCCGGGCTCGCACCGTGGGGCGGCTATGTCATGTCGTCGTCTGCCGTGGTGACCCTGGCCAATGAGCGTGATATCCGCTGGATTATCAATCCTTTCGATTTTTTCAAGGCCGCGCTGCGCTTGCCCGATATGCCTGTGCCGGATGTCACCACCGAAAGTGGTCGTCGCATGCTGATGGTGCATATGGACGGCGACGGCTTTGTCAGCCGTTCCGAATTGCGCGGCAATCCCTATGCCGGTGAAGTGGTGCGTGACCGTGTCGTCCGTAAATACCCGCTGCCGATGACCCTGTCGGTGATCGAGGCCGAGCTTTCCCCGCAGGGTTTGTATCCAAAGCTGTCGTCGAAACTGGAAGGGGTGGCGCGTGAGATTTTTCGCGCACCGCACGTCGAGATCGCTTCGCATAGCTACTCTCACCCCTTCAACTGGCACAAGGCGGGGATAGAACTGGATGCCGAAGAAGGCAACTACAATCTGCCGATTCCGGGTTATCGCTTTGATCTGCATCGTGAAATCGAAGGCTCGATCCAGTACATCAATCGCCGCCTGGCGCCTCCGGATAAACAGGTGAAGCTGTTTTTGTGGACGGGTGACTGCATTCCGGGGCGCGATGCCCTGGAAGTGACGCAACGGCTGGGCGTGCTCAATATGAACGGGGGAGACACCACCATGACCCGTTCAAATCCGACACTGACCCGCGTGGAAGGGCTGGGGGTCGAACGGCAAGGGTTGTTTCAGGTGTTTGCCCCCAACCAGAACGAAAATGTGTATACGCACGACTGGACGGCGGCCTACTATGGTTATGAACGCCTCATCGAAACCTTTCAACTGACCGAACAGCCGCGTCGTCTCAAGCCGATGGATATCTATTTTCACACCTACATCACCACCAAGGCTGCGGGGATGCAGTCGTTGGACAAGGTGTTTTCCTATGCGCTGGCGCAGGAGAGCACTCCGGTGTTTGCTTCCGAATATGTCCGCAAGGTGCTGGAGTTTCCCGCGATTGCCATCGCCCGGAGCGCGCAAGGATGGCGTGTGCGTGGCTTGAAACAGGTACAGACCCTGCGGATTCCGGCGGCACTGGGTGTGCCGGATAACGCGCGTAGCCGCGCTGTGGCAGGCTACAGCGATCATGCGGAGAGCCGCTACATTCATCTGGCCGGGCGTGTCGACGAAGCTGAGCTGGCATTGCAACCGCAAGCGACGGGAGATGACCGGCTGCGTCTGGTTTCTGCCAATGCCCGCATCGAGGACAGCCAGCAGGAAGGCGATACCCATCGCTGGACACTGGCCGGCCATGTGCCGCTTGAATTCACGCTGGCGCATACGGATCGCTGTCGTATTCGTGTGGCCGGTCGTGAATTGTCTCCCGTGCGCCGTGACGGTGCCATGAACCATTACCGGATCACAGCCCATGCTGCCCGACCGCTCGAAGCGATTTGCGCTCACTGAGGACGGCGGACTGCCGCGCCTCAAGCTGACAGAAAACTGGCAGCTGCTGCTGATCGCCCTCATCATGCTGGGGCTGTTTGTGGTCATCTTTCCGCGTCAGGCCTTGGTGCAGAAGCTGTATACCGAGCGCAAGTTCGATGAGTTGACGTTGTTCTACATTGATAATCTGCGTCGCACCGAGCCGGATAATCCAGATATTGCCATCCTGCTGGCGCGTGCGCGCGAGCAGCAGCTTGACGTGGCGAGTGTGGAGCGTCTGTTGTTGCCGGTGATGGCCCAGGGGAGCGAAGTGCAGCGACGCGAGTCGCGCCATGTGCTGATCGAGCATTACGGCCAGGCACTCCATAAAACGCAGGACGCAACGGCGCTTCAGGGCTTGCGTGGCAAGCTGCGGGCGATGCTGGCGGTCTTGCCCCAGGAGCCCCTGCCGCCCGCAGAGTCGCGGTTTCTGGCGCGGGCGGCTTTTCAGGTGGAACAACCCCGGCTGGCATTGAGTTTTCTGCAAAGGGGTTTGGCTGGCAACAATGCGTCTGCCCCGGGCGAGGTGGCCGGGTTGCTGGCGGAACAGGCGCGGCTGGCCTTGGGGCAAGGGCGTTACGAGCTGGCCGCCGAGTGTTTTCTGCTGGCGCGGCAACAAAGCAGCAACCGGGATGAGGCGCGCGAACTGTTTCGTCAGGGCATCGCCGCCCTGATGGCCAACAGCCAGTATGACCAGGCATTGCAGGCGGCGGATCAGCATCTGGGCGATCTGGCGGCCGATCCGGTGACCTTGCGTTACCTGATGCGCGCGGCATTGTCTGCCGGTGTTCCGCAACGTGCCGCCGACTATGCGCGGCGTCTGGTGTTTGGTGAAGAATCTGTAGCGGCGGCAAGGCTGTGATGCGCCGACTGCAACGATCCACACGATCCACACAAATGGACGAGCGTTCATGGGGCAGGCGTTTGCCGCTGGCGATCAGCTGCTTTGCGCTGGCGGCGGTGCTGGCGACGCTGGCGCAACCCGTGATGGCGCAATCCACGCCCGATCATGAGCTGGATGCGCCGCAGGCTGGCCGCGATTACTACGCCATCCAGTTGGCGACCTCATCCTCGCAGGCCGTGCTGGAGCGACAGTTTGCCCGTTATGCGTGGTTACCCTATGTGCGGATCGAGCAGCGAGGTACCTGGTATGTGCTGCGCGCTGGTTTCTGGGGCACGGAAGAAGCGGCACGCGCAGCCGCTGCGGCGCGTGCCGATGTGCTGGGTGCGAGCCCGCTGGTGCGGCTGGCGACGTATCGCCCGGAAATGACCCGCAAGGGCAACTGGCCGGATGTGCCTGCATCAGCGACATCGTCTGCATTGCTTGTATCGCCGGTTTCAGGCGCAAAACCGCTGGCGGAAGTCTTGCCGCCTGCGGCCAGCCCTGCACTACGGCAGATGGTGGTTGCGCCTGTCGTCGTTGAAAAACAGCCAGCACGGGTGCATGAGCCGCAGCCACCTTCTGCCCCTGTCGCGCACGACAAGCCGGGCATGAAGCCGTATGACGCGGAAGATTACGCACTGGCCTTCGATGCTTTTCTGGGCAGTGGCGATCGCGAGCGCGCTTTTCTGGTGGCCAGCAAGGCTGTCGCCAGCGTGCCGGCAGACCTTGAATGGCGGCGCAAGCTGGCGCGTGTCGCGGAATGGACGCAACGCCCGGCGGTGGCCTGGACGCAATGGTCGGCATTGTTCCGGCAGGGCGATCGTACCGCTGAAACGCAGACCGCCATGTTGCGTCTGGCACCGTTCTTTGATGAGCCGGGTGCGGCCATCGAGGTCTGGAAAGACCGCATACAGGGGGCGGGCGGGCAGAGGCTGAACGATGCTCAGTGGCAGGATCTTTATAACCTCTATGAGTCGTCCAGCCAGCCGCGTGCGGGCACGCTGTTTTTCGAGCAGCAGTATCGTCGCCTGGGCAAGCCTAAGCTGCTGGAATATGCCGCACAACAGGCGGAAAACCTGGGTGACGATGACCGCGCCCTGTCGTTGTTTATCGAACGCGCCCGTCTGCAGCCCTATTCGCAGGATGCGGGTTTGCATGCGGCGACCATCCTGCTGCGCCGTGACCGCGAACGCGAAGCGTACGCCCTGCTGGAAAGCCAGCGTGCGCGCGCACCTGCCGAGGCGGAAGCCTACTGGAGCCTGCTGACGAACATCGCGCTCAATCTGGCTGAACTCAAAACGGCAGAAGAGGCAATGCGTCGGCTGGATGGGGCAGCCAAAAATGCGAACAACGAAAATGCCGGAAATGACGTAAATGCTGACTGGGCGCGGCTGATCGCCATGCTGCGCCTTCAGCACCCGGCGCGTGCGGCGGATTTGTCGCTGGAGCTTTATCGGCGCACGAACCAGCCCAGTTATTTCCTGGCGGCGCTGGAGTTTTATACGCAGACCAGCCAGCGAGCGATGCAGGAACGACTGCTGGCGGCCTTGTCGCCTGCAGCGCGGGTGGCTTTCGAGAAGGACGCACGGTTTTTGCGTCTGCGCGCCCGTTATTACCAGACGGGGCATGGCAAAAATGAGCAGGACGATCAGAACAACCTGGCGCGTGCCTGGGCCGATCTGCAACAGGCTTTGCGCCTGCAGCCGGAGGAACGCGAAGGGGTGGTCTCGGTGCTCTGGTTCCTGCTCGATCAGCACCGCCTGACGGAGCTGGAACCCCTGCTGCATCGCTATGCGGCAGAGGCGGAAAAGGAGCCTGCGTACTGGCTGGTGTATGCCTCGGCCTATCATGAGCTTGATCAATATCGCAAAGCCTTGCCCTGGTATCGCAAGGAAATTGAGCGCAGCCCGGATGACACGCTGCTGCTGCTCAATTACGCCGATCTGCTCGAACGCCTGCAACAGCCGGGTATGGCCGAGCGGCTGCGGCGACATGCCTGGCTCACTTTGCGCGAAAAATTCCCGCAGCCCACACTGGCCGCACCGCTGGATGCCCAACCCGAACTACTGGCACTGGCGCGCCTGAGCTTGCAAAATCATCCGGGCGATCCGGGCATGGCACTGGTGCGCAAACTGGTGACGGAATTGCGGGGCTTGTCGGCTACGCCTGCGGTCGGAGAAGTTGTCGCCCCCGCTGAACCGGCTGAACCGGTTGACATGACGGAACCCGTTGCCGATCAGCAGACCCGCGATCTGGTTCTGGGCTGGGCGATCAGCCATGAACTGCATCCGGAAGCGCGCGCCTGGATGTGGCTCAGTCAGGCACGCAGCCAGGCACGCAACCAGACGACGCAGGGCAGTTATCGTGCGCCGCTATGGGGTGCGGCGCAGACGGCGTTGCAGCTGAATGACACGCAGCGTCTGGACAAGCTTTTGCTGACGCAGGAAAAGGCGTTGCCCATTTATAACCGTTATGACATCGCCCAGGCACTGGAACACTGGCCGCAGGCACAGGGCATTGCCTTTAACGGCATGCGCGAGAACGATGTGGATGAAGAGCTGCATGATCGTTATCGCCAGCATGTGCCGCGTCATCTGAACCATGTGCAATGGCGCACCACACAGGCCACTTATGGCGCATTGGATAGCCGTGAACAACGTGCCGATGCACATCTGGTGGTCAGCCGTCGCCTGCATCTCGATCTGGGTTGGGAGCGTTTTGCCGAAGCCAGTCGTGAGGCCACGCTGGCGACCCCCGCGCGTGAGCGTCTGGCGCGCGTGGGCGTGCAATGGCTGGGCAGTCGGGGCGACACCACGCTGACGTTGTTTCAGCGCAACGAACAAACCATACGCACCGGCTGGCGGGCGACGCAGGGCTGGATGTGGGACAAACGATGGAGTTTCAGCGGCATGGCGGCCTATCGGGGTGAGGCGACGGACAGCCTGCCCCTGCGGGTGCAGGGTTACCAGAATAGTCTGAGCCTGGGGGCAGGTTACGCACTCAGCCGCCGTGAATATGTGGCCGCAACCCAGCGTTTCAGCCGTTATTACACCCAGTTCGATGATGCGCTGGGCAGTAGTCGCACGCTGGATGCCGAAGCGGGTTACCGGATTCGTCTTGAATATCCCGACTGGCGCGCGCGCCTTTTTGCCACCACGCAAAGTTTGAGCTACCGCGACAGCCGCAGTGTGGGCCCCCGTGCCGTGGCCGCCCTCGCGCCGGGCGTGCAAAGTGCGATTGCAACCGGCGCGCTGGATGCCGTGCGTTACTTCCTGCCGCAAGGCAGCACCACCGTAGGTGCGTGTCTGGGGATGGGCGAGAATCTGGGCGGACAGAACCTGCAAGAGGTTTATACGCGCGCCTGGCGGCCGTTTTATGATGCCTGCACGAGCCATAACAGCGTGAATGGTGCGGGGTATTCTGGTTACATCGGCATGGCCGGCTCGGTCGATGGTGAAGACCATCTGGCCGTGCGACTTGAGCAAAGCAGCGGTGGCACGGGGGCGGGCGCGCTGTCACGCGTGCTGTCGGCTCGTTATCGGCATTACTTTTAAGAATTTTAGGATTTTAAGGAGACTACAGACCATGCACACCATGAAACGCTTGACGAACCTGTTCCTGTTGCTGGCCACCGTGTGGCTGGCCGCCTGCTCCACCACTTCATCCATTTCCAATGGCGGCGCACTGGATGCGGGCGCCAAATGGGCACTCCTGCCGTTGGCCAATCACACCGATACTCCGCAGGCCGCACTGGCTGCCGAAGCACTGATCGAGCATCAGCTGCGTCAGCATGGCCTGACGCAGCTGATGCGTTACCCGGCCACGTTGTCGCGCGATACGCTGTTCGAGCCTTCCGAGCGTCGCGTGGGCGATGAGGCGCGCAAATGGGCACGCGAGCAGGGCGTTCGCTACGGTGTGCAGGGCGCGGTGGAAGAATGGCGTTACAAGGTCGGCATCGACGGTGAACCGGCCGTGGGCGTGACCCTGCAAGTCGTGGATCTGAACAACAATGATGCCGTCCTCTGGAGTGCTGCTTCGGCTCGCAGCGGCTGGAGTCGTGAAGCCCTGGTTGCTGTGGCCACCAAGCTCATGGAAAACCTGGTGGCGGGCTTGCCGTTGAGCGCAGGCGCGGCTAAACCCTGACCTGTCTTCCCTGAAACCATCATGGCGCTTTCCAATAATCCCGCCACGCAGGGCAATCCGCCCATCTGGCAAAAGCATCTATCGGCCGGGCTGATTGCGGTAGAGGCTTCCCGGCGCAGCCAGTGGCTGGAAACCCTGATCATTCCCTTGCTGGCCATGATGGTGGCCGTCCTGGTGCGACCGGCGGACCCGCTCCTGCTCAAGGCGAGCTTTCCCTGGCTGTGGTTCGCGCCCTTGCTGGTGGCGCTGCGCTATGGCGTACTGCCGGGGCTGATCAGTGGCATTTTGCTGCTGGTCGAGTGGCTGGTTTGCAGCGCGACAGGTTGGTATGGTGCGACAGACTTTCCGCGCGAGTTTTTCTTTGCCGGCACGCTGATGGTGTTGCTCGGCGGGCAGTTCAGCGATGTCTGGCGCGACCGGTTGCGGCGTATTGATGAAACCAATCTTTATCTGGTCGAACGCCTTTCCGGGCTGACCCGTCGTCATCTGTTGTTGAATCTTTCACACGACAGGCTGGAACAGGAAATGCTGGCGCGTCCCGGTTCGTTGCGTGATGCCCTGGTGCAATTGCGTGCGGCAGTAACCGCCCCTCAAACCCGCGCAGAAGCTTTTCCCGGGCTTCAAGGCCTGCTGCATCTGCTGGTGCAGTATGTAAACATCGAAGCGGCAGTTTTGTATCGGGTCAAGCGGGCAGGTCAGGGCTATGCATTGGGTGATCGCCTGGAGGGACTGGGGGATTCTTTGCCGCTGGAATCGAATGATGAACTGCTGAAGCTGGCATTTGAAACCAGCGATCTGGCGCATATTGCCGCGCTGGAACTGAGCATGGAGCGCAAATCCAGTCAGCTCGTCGTAGCACCGCTGGTCAATGGCGGCGGTGAGATCATCGCCGTGCTGGCGGTCAGCAAGTTGCCTTTCTTCTCGCTGAACGTCGAGAATCTGCAGATGATGTCGGTCATATTGGCGTATTACGCCGATTGTGTTTCTGCCGCACCCGGGGTGCAGGAAATCACCCGCCGTTTGCCGATGATCCCCGTCATGCACGCTGAAGAACTGGGGCGGCTGCAACACATGCAGCAGGCTTTCAATATTTCCAGCCATCTCGTGGCACTGGTGTTCCGTGGGCAACGCCGCATTGAAATGCCCTCTGAGCTAATGCGGATCAAACGTGGCCTTGATCTTTACTGGGAAACCGTTATCGACGGCAATCCGGCGATTGTGGTGTTGATGCCCTTTGCCTCGGTGTCTGCGAAAAAAGGTTTTCTTGAGCGCATCAACGGCTGGTTGAAAACCCGTTACGGCGCGACCTTTGATGGCCTGGATGTGGACATCCGCTCCATCGACTTTGCCACGAATGACCCCGTCGAAAAGCTGGTGGAGATGCTGGAACAATGAAGACCCTGCACTGGGCCTGGGCGGCCATCCTCGCCGATCTCGGCCTGTTCGTCAGCGCACTGGTGCTCAGGAGTGATGTCGCCAGTTTTCTGGCGGTGTTGTCGTTGCACGCTCTGTGCTGTGCGATTCTGGCGGCAACGGTCTGGATGCTCTTGCCGCTGCGTTATCGCCAGCCCTGGCTGCCGGTGATGCTGCTGCTGTTCTGTTTTGCCTTCATGGCGCCCGTGCTGGGTGCGCTGGGCGTGCTGCTGGTAGCGCAGCTGACCTTGAAACGCGATCAGGGCGGTGTTGCCTGGGCGACGCCGCTGACGCTTGCTCTGCCCGAATATGATGTGCGCTCCGAGCAAACAACGCGCGCGAGCCAGGGGGCAATCCGCTCCCGTCTCGACAGCCGGGTGCCCGGCGATATCCGCATGAAATCCTTGCTGACCCTGCAAGCCGTGCCGCAGCGTGTGGCCAATCCCATCCTGGAAGAGCTGCTGGGCGACGAAGTGGATGATGTCCGCATGCTGGCGTTTGGCATGCTCGATGCAGAAGAAAAAAAACTGACCCAGCACATTCAGCATGAGCGGGCTGTGCTGGAACATACCCAGGATCACGCACAGCGCCATGGCTGCCTGCGCCGCCTGGCTGAACTTCATTGGGAGCTGATTTACGCATCGCTGGCGCAGGGCGAATTGCGTAAATACATGCTTGATGAAGCTCGCCGATATGCCGATGAAGCCCTCGCGGGTTACGGCAGCACGGCAGATGGTGGGCTGGGCGGGCTGTATTTTTTACGCGCGCGCATCCTGATGGCGCAGGGTGAGCATGATGCTGCCGTAAGCACGCTGGGGCAGGCGATTTCGAGTGGGCTTTCCGAGGTTTCAGCACTCCCTTATCTGGCAGAAATTGCCTTCCGGCAACAGCGTTTTGAATATGTGCATGGCGTGATGCAGCGACTGGCCGAACTCAAACCGGCAGGGCGCACGAGTACTGTGGTGAACCTGTGGACCGGGCAGGTGGATGCCGCCGCGTATGGCAACCTGGCACCGCGCGCGCAAGCCATTGTCAATCTCTGGACTGGACGTGATCACGTCCATAACTTCTGTGACCACCGCATACTCAACCACCTCTGAAGCGGCGCGCGCTGCCAACATTGATCCCGTTTTCCCCAAGGCGGATGACGTGGATGTCCTTTTGTTGCTGGAAGGCACTTTCCCGTATGTTTCAGGCGGCGTATCCAGCTGGGTGAACCAGATCATCCGGGGTTTTCCGGAGATCCGTTTCGGCGCCATTTTCATCGGCAGCCGCCGCGAAGATTATGGTCAGCCGCGCTACGAACTGCCGCCGAATCTGGTGCATCTGGAAACCATCTTCCTCCATCATCATGAAGATCTCCACGAAAAGCACAGTGAAAAACACAGCCTGCTGGCTTCATTGCGGCCACATGCCGATTTGCAGGTCATGCCGCAAGTCGAGCACATGCACGATCTGTTTGACGGGCAGCTCGATCATCCCGAATGCCCCGCGTTGTTTGCCGGGCTGATGGACGAAATGCATCCGGGAGGGCAACTGGATCGGCAACTTTACCTGCACAGCCGTAAGGCCTGGGAGTTCATCAAGAAATCTTACCGGCGGAAATCGACGGATCCTTCATTTGTCGATTATTTCTGGACGGTGCGTACGCTGCATACGCCGTTCTGGGCTTTGCGCGAAGCAGCGCGGCGCGCGCCTCGCGCTCGCGTGTATCACTCGATTTCAACGGGTTATGCCGGTGTACTGGGGGTGCTGCTCAAGCATCGTGCTCCGCGCCCCTTCCTGCTGAGCGAGCACGGTATCTACGTCAAGGAACGCAAGATCGACCTGTATCAGGCGCAGTGGATCAAGGACAACCGCAACGTTTTTGAACGCGATCCATCGCAGATCAGTTATTACCGCCAGTTGTGGATCCGTTTTTTCGAACATCTGGGTTATCTCACCTACCAGGCCGCCGATGAGATCGTGGCACTTTACGAGGCCAACCGCCGTCGGCAGGTGCAGGATGGCGCACCGGCTGAACGTACCTGCAACATTCCCAATGGCATCCCCGTCGAGCGGTTCCGCGCCTTGCGTCGTGCGCCGGAGGTGGCCGTGCCGCCGGTGCTGTGCCTGATTGGTCGCGTGGTGCCGATCAAGGATGTCAAAACTTTCATACGCGCCATGCGTAAGGTCGCCAACCGGCTGCCGCACGCGGAAGCCTGGATAGCGGGGCCGGTCGATGAAGATCCCGCTTATGCGGAAGAATGTCAGGAACTGGTGCGCTTTCTCGGGCTGGAAGGGCGGGTGAAGTTTCTCGGCTTCCAGCAGATGACGGAACTGCTGCCGAAAATCGGCCTGGTGGTGTTGAGCTCGATCAGCGAAGCCCTGCCGCTGGTGGTGCTGGAAGGCTATGCCGCAGGGGTGCCGACACTGACCACCGATGTCGGTTCCTGTCGCCAGCTGGTCGAAGGGCTGCCGGGTGAAGATGCCGCACTGGGGGTTTCCGGGCGTGTGGTTCGCATCGCCGATCCGGAGGCACTGGCCGATGGTGCGTTGGAGTTGCTCACCGATCGCGCGGCCTGGCAAAGTGCGAGTGTCGCCGCAGTGCGACGTGTCGAAACCTATTACTCGCAGGATCTGCTGTTCCAGCGTTACCGCGAGCTTTACGAGAAGAATTTCGCATGGCAGGCATAGGTTTCGAACTCAGAAAGTTGCTGAAAAAGCAGTCCTACATGGGGCTGTTGGAAGCCTATGCCTATGCGGGCATCATCGGCTCCGGGCCGTGGATCCTGTCGATTTTCGGCATCATGCTGGTGGGCATCATGAGCCTGGGGATCGTCGTCCCCCATCTGCTGATCGCCCAATTTACCGTGACGGTGACTTATCTGTTCATGACTTCGCTGGTCATCACCGGCATTGTTCAGCTCTCGTTCACGCGATTCGTCGCGGATCGTTTGTTTCAAAAGGACGAGGCGGCGGTGCTGCCCAACTTCAACGGGCTGGTGCTGCTGGCCGCTGCCTTGAGTCTGGCGGTCGCGCTGCCTTGCGCGCTGTTCCTGTTTCCGGGGCAGTCGGTGCTGTATCGCATCCTGCTGGCCATGGGGCTGGCGATCATGTCGTCGATCTGGGTTGCCACCGTGTTTCTCACCGGCATGAAACAGTATCGCGCCATTCTCTATATTTTCGCCATCGGCTATGGCATCACCGTATTTGCGGCGATGCTGCTGCGTTACTACCTCAACATGGAAGGGCTTTTGCTGGGCTTTGTGCTCGGCCATTTCGTCCTGCTGATGGGCATGATCTGGCTGGTGTATGCCCACTACCCCTCTAACCATTTTCTGGCCTTCGACATCTGGAAAAAGGGCGCGATGTACCGCAGCCTGATGGCCACCGGCTTCATGTTCAACCTGGGTATCTGGGCCGATAAGCTGATGTTCTGGTACCACCCGGCTACCGGTCAGTCGGTCATCGGCCCGCTGCACGCCTCGGTGATTTACGATTTCCCGGTGTTTCTGGCCTACATTTCGGTGATCCCCGGTATGGCCGTGTTTCTGGTGCGGATCGAAACCGATTTTGTCGAATACTACAACCGCTTCTACGAGGCTGTGCGCGAAGGCGCGACGCTCGAATACATCGAACGGATGCGGAATCATCTGGTGTACTACGCCCAGCGCGGGCTGTTCGATATCGCGCTGATTCAGGCGATCGCCATTTTCATCCTGTTTCTGCTCGGCGAGTCGCTGCTCGAATGGCTGGGCATTTCGACCCTTTATCTGCCGCTGTTGTTCGTCGATATGGTCGGTGCAGGCTTGCAGGTGGTGTTTCTGGGGATACTCAACGTGCTGTTCTATCTCGACCAGCGGCGCACGGTGACTTATCTGACCGGCTTATTCCTGTTCCTCAACATCGCATTGACGGCACTCTCCCTGTTTCTGGGTGCGGCCTGGTTCGGCTACGGCTTCGCCCTGGCGATGCTGCTGACCGTACTGGTCGGGCTCTGGGCGCTGACCCGCAAACTGGAAGCACTGGAATACGAAACCTTCATGCTGCAATAATCAGTGTGATCTGTATTTTCGTTGCGGTTATGTGTTGCAAAGATAGAGCAACACATTGACGTATATTGGTTATTTGCCGATAATTCGTTGCACAATTCGTTGCGTTTTGTGTGCCGATGAAAGCCAGCCCTGATGATCTGATGCGCGTGTTGCGATCCCACCCCCGGGTCAGTGGGGCGGCGCTTTGTCGTCTGCTCGGCGGCATCAACCGCTCGACCCTGATGCGTCTGGCGGATCGTTTGGGCGAAGAAGTGATCCGTCGCGGGGGATCGCGGCGCAGTCGCTACGCCTTGCGCCGGGCATTACGCGGTAACTCGTCGGCGTTGCCCCTTTATCGAGTGGATGCACAGGGTCAGGGGCATGAAGTTGCGACACTGGACCTGACCGCACCCGAAGGCTGCGCGCTGGCGTTCACGCGGCCATGCCCCTGGCCGCTGGCGGATGATCTGATGCGCGATGGCTGGTTTGAAGGGCTGCCGTATTTTCTTGCCGACATGCGCCCTCAGGGGTTTCTGGGGCGTCATTTTGCCCATGCCCACGCGCGCACGCTGGAGGTTGCCGAAGATCTGAATGCCTGGTCGGAGGAGGATGTCCTTCATGTGTTGCGAACCTTTGGGGATGATCCCGGTGGTGACCTGATCCTCGGCGATCAGGCGTATGCCCGTTATCTGGACGCTCGCCCGGGTCGTGAGGCGAGTCTGGTGACCGATGTGAGATTGGTGCAGGCGTACCCGGCGCTGGCGGCACAGGCATTGCAGCACGGGGTCGCCGGATCTTCGGCGGCCGGTGAGTTCCCCAAGTTCACCGCCCTGCGACAAATACGCGATGAGCCTGTGGCGGTGATCGTCAAGTTTTCGGGGGTGGATCGTTCCGCCGCCGTGCAACGTTGGGCTGATCTGCTGGTGTGCGAGCACCTCGCACTGGACACCCTGGCGGATCAGCTGGCGATTGCGGCCGCAACGAGCCGGATTTATCAGCAGGATGGCCGCACTTTTCTTGAAGTGGAACGTTTTGACCGTCAGGGGTTGCATGGTCGTTTGCCGCTGTGCAGTCTGGCCAGTCTGGGCGGTGCACTGCTGGGAACGACGGGTGCGTCGTGGCCGGCCAGTGCCATGGCGATGCAGCGTCAAGGCTGGCTTACGGCAGAGGCCGTGCAGCAGGTGGCGTTGATCTGGTGGTTTGGCCGTCTGCTGGCCAACAGCGACATGCACGAAGGCAATCTGTCGTTCCAGCCGCTGTCATCGGGTGGCATGGGTGGCATGGGTGGCATGGGTGGCATGGGTGGATTGTCTGCGTTGGGCGAACTTTGCGTCGCACCGGTCTACGACATGTTGCCGATGCGCTACGCCCCGCAACGTGGGGGTGAAATCGCGCCGCAAACCTGGCTACCTCCTTTGCCTTTGCCGGGTGAAGCGGAAAGCTGGCAAAAGGCCGCACGCGCAGCTTTGGTGTTTTGGCAGCGTTGTGCCAGTGACTCACGGATCAGTGCAGGTTTTCGCGCGATTTGCGATGAAAACCAGCGGGCATTGATGCGTTTGCTGGCCTGAATCTGGCCTGAAATCTGCGGAAAGCCCGGTATACCCGTTAAAATCGCGCCTTTGTGATTTTGGCCACGAGGTATGTCGGTATGTCGATGAGCACCACGCCATCGTTTCAGGAAATCATTCTGCGCTTGCAGAAATTCTGGAGTGAGCAGGGTTGCGCGCTGTTGCAACCGTATGACATGGAAGTGGGGGCGGGCACCAGCCATACCGCCACCTTTCTGCGCTCGCTGGGGCCGGAGTCGTGGAAGGCTGCCTATGTGCAGCCCTCGCGTCGCCCCAAAGACGGGCGTTATGGCGAAAACCCGAACCGTTTGCAGCATTACTATCAATTTCAGGTGGTGTTGAAGCCCGCGCCGGAAAATATTCTCGAACTTTATCTCGGTTCGCTTGAAGTGCTGGGTTTTGATCTGAAGAAAAATGACATCCGCTTTGTTGAGGATGACTGGGAGAATCCGACGCTGGGCGCGTGGGGGCTGGGCTGGGAAGTCTGGCTGAATGGCATGGAAGTGACCCAATTCACCTATTTCCAGCAGGTCGGCGGTATCGACTGCAAGCCGATCACCGGCGAGATCACCTATGGTCTGGAGCGTCTGGCAATGTACCTGCAGGGGGTCGAAAATGTGTTCGATCTGCGTTGGACGGACGGCCTGACCTATCGCGACGTGTATCACCAGAACGAAGTTGAGCAATCGACCTATAACTTCGAACATTCGGACGCCGATTTCCTGTTCACCGCCTTCAGCGCGCACGAAAAGCAGGCGCAGCACCTGATGACGGCTAAACTCGCGTTGCCCGCCTATGAACAGGTGCTGAAGGCCGCACACACCTTCAACCTGCTTGATGCACGCGGCGCGATTTCGGTCACCGAGCGTGCCGCTTACATTGGCCGTATCCGTAATCTGGCACGCAGCGTGGCGCAGAGCTATCTCGACAGCCGGGCGCGGCTGGGCTTTCCGCTGGCACCCAAAGCGCACGCCGATGAAGTGCTGGCGCAACTGGCCGCAAAGAAGGAAGCCTGACATGAGTCACACGAATCACAATCTGCTGGTTGAGCTGTTTGTTGAAGAACTGCCGCCCAAGGCGCTGGAGCGACTGGGCCATGCATTTGCGGATGAAATTTTCCATCATCTGGAAAAGCAGCAACTGGTCGCTTTGGCAGCAAAGCCCGGCTGCCAGATATTTGCCAGCCCGCGTCGTCTGGCGGTCATCATTCCGGACGTGCAGGCACAGGCCGCCGAGCGGCAGGAAGCGCACAAGCTGATGCCGGTTGCAGTCGGGCTGGATGCGGCTGGCCAGGCGACGCCCGCACTGCTGAAAAAGCTCGCGGCACTGGGAGTGAACGGTGCGGAAGATGCAGAGCCTTTCACCGTGGCGCAACTGCGCCGTGAAGGAGAGGGTAAGGCCGAAACCCTGTTTCTGGATCGCACCCGGGCGGGGGCGACGCTGGCCGAGGGGTTGCAGGAGGCGGTGGCGCAAGCCCTGACGCGCCTGCCGATTCCCAAGGTCATGAGTTATCAGCTGGCCGATGGCTGGAGTACGGTGAATTTCGTGCGTCCGGCGCATGGGCTGGTGGCCTTGCATGGTCGCCAGATTGTCCCGATCTCGGTGCTGGGGCTGAAGGCCGGTGGAGAAACCCACGGGCATCGGTTTGAAGCGAGCGTTGACCCCATCGTGCTCAAGGAGGCCGACAGCTACGCGCAGCAGCTGGAAAGCGAAGGCGCGGTCATCGCCAGTTTTGCCGCACGTCGTGCCGAGATTGCCCGCCAGCTGGCGGCGGCCGCGGCGCAGGCGGGCGGCCAGGTCAGCGACGATGCCGCGCTGCTCGATGAAGTGACTGCGCTGGTGGAGCGGCCGAATGTGCTGATCGGTCGGTTTGAGGAACGCTTCCTCGACGTGCCGCAGGAGTGCCTGATCCTGACGATGAAGGCGAACCAGAAATATTTTCCTCTGCTCGACGCAAAGGGTCGGCTCACCCATCAGTTCCTGATCGTCAGCAATATCCGCCCGGCCGATGCCTCTGCCGTCGTGGGTGGCAATGAGCGCGTGGTGCGGCCGCGGCTGGCTGATGCCCAGTTCTTTTTTGAAACGGATCGCAAAACGCCGCTGGCGCAGCGGGTCGAAAAACTCGGACGTGTCGTCTATCACAATAAGCTGGGGACACAGCGTGAGCGGATTGAACGGCTGATCGGCATCGCCCGCCAGATCGCGACCCTGCTGCATGCCGATACCGCCCAGGCCGAACGTGCCGCGCTGCTGGCCAAGGCCGATCTGGTCACCGACATGGTGGGGGAATTCCCCGAGCTGCAGGGCATCATGGGGCGGTATTACGCGCTGCATGATGGCGAGCCGGTGGCCGTGGCCAATGCCATCGAATCCCACTACAAACCGCGTTTTGCCGGTGACACGCTGCCGCAGGGCAACATTGCCTGCGCGGTGTCGCTGGCCGACAAACTCGATGCGCTGGCCGGGCTGTTCAGCATTGGTCAGATTCCCACGGGTGACAAAGACCCGTTCGGCCTGCGCCGTGCCGCGCTGGGCGTGTTGCGGATCCTGATGGAAACGCCGCTGCCCCTGCCGCTGGATGCGCTGATTGCCTCGGCGATGGAACTCAACCGGGGGCACGGTGAAGCGCAGCCCGAAGCACAATGGCAGCTGTTCGATTTCATGCTGGAACGTCTGCGTGGTTTGCTGCGCGAAGCGGGGCATGCACCCAGTGCGGTTGATGCGGTGCTGGCACAGAAACCCACCCGGATCGATCTGGTCATCCCCAAGCTGGAAGCCGTGCGTGCCTTCATGCAGTTGCCGGAGGCCGCGGCACTGGCGGCCGCCAACAAGCGCATCGTCAATATCTTGAAAAAGGTTGAGGGCGGTGTGTCCACGGCGGAGGCCGATGTGGCGCTGTTGCAGGAACCTGCCGAGCAGCAGTTGTTCGAACAGGTCATCGCGATTGCGCCGCGCATCCGTTCGCTGGTGGCGGGCGAAAACTACCGTGAAGCACTCACCGCGCTGGCCGGTTTGCGCGGCGCGGTCGATGCTTTCTTTGAAGATGTCATGGTCATGGCCGAAGAGCCGCTCACGCGGCAGAATCGCCTGGCGCTGCTCAACCAGCTCGCTGGCCTGATGAATCAGGTGGCGGATATTTCCCGGCTGTGAGGCGTGGGCTGTTGAGCGCGGAAGAGTGCAGCGGAAGAGAGTAGCGAAAAAAGGCAGCGAAAAAAGGCAGTGAAACCCATGAAACTCATCATTCTCGATCGTGACGGCGTCATTAATCATGACTCCGACCATTTCATCAAGTCGCCGGATGAATGGCGGGCGATTCCCGGTAGTCTGGCGGCGATTGCGCGGCTCAACCAGTGGGGTTACCGCGTGGTGGTGGCGACCAACCAGTCGGGGGTCGGGCGTGGCCTGTTTGAAATGGACATGCTCAACAGCATCCATGACAAGATGATGAAGTGCGCGGCGCAGGCGGGGGCGCGCATTGATGCGGTGTTCTTCTGCCCGCACACGAATGTCGACCAGTGTGATTGCCGCAAACCCAAGCCGGGCATGCTGCATGAGATCGCCTCGCGCTATCACGTTGACCTGACCGGTGTGCCGCTGGTGGGCGATTCCCTGCGCGACCTGCAAGCGGCCGCCGCGATTGGCGCGCAACCGATCCTGGTCTTGACCGGCAAAGGTAAAAAAACGGTCGATCACCCCGAGCTGCCCCCGACCACCCAGGTGTTCCCTGATCTGGCGGCGGTCGCGCTCCATCTGACAGCATGAACTATCTGCGTTCAATCCTCTTTCTGTTGATGCTGCTGATGGTGACGCCGCCCTACGCGCTGCTGATGATCTTCTGCTTTCCTCTGCCGCATCGTGCGCGCCGCTACACGGCGGTACCCTGGGTGATGATGACGATCTGGCTGATCAAGCATCTGCTGGGCATCGACTACCGGGTCATCGGTCAGGAAAACATTCCGGCGCAGCCTGCGGTGATCCTCAGCAAGCACCAGTCTGCCTGGGAAACGGTGGTGTTGCAGCAGGTATTCCCGCTCGCGCTGTTCGTCTGGAAGAAAGAGTTGCGCTGGCAGATTCCTTTTTTCGGCTGGGCGCTGGCGGTGATCCCGATGATTTCGGTCGATCGCAAGGGCGGCAAGCAGGCCTTGCGTGATCTGGTGACGCAGGGCAAGCTGCGGCTCAGCCAGGGCTATCCCATCGTGATTTTTCCGGAGGGAACGCGCACCGGGCCGGGGCAGCATCGCAGCTTCAAGGTCGGTGGCGCGTATCTGGCGAGCAAGGCCGCTGCGCCGGTGTTGCCGGTCGCCCTCAACTCGGGTGAATACTGGGGGCGGAATGCTTTTTTCAAAAATCCGGGCGTGATTACCGTCAGCATCGGCCCGGCGATTGACACCACAGGCTTGCGTGCTGATGAAGTCAATCGGCGTGCCGAGGCCTGGATACAAGCCGAAATGGCGCGCATCAGCCCGAGTTTGTACCCGCATGAAGCCACGCCGGGCAGCCAGACGTCCTGATTACGCGCGGCGCGTCAACCCGCAGCTGGCCTTGCGCTTTGAGGCCAGCGATCCCGTGGCGAACGTGCGCTGGGGGCATGGCATGAGCTTCACCTGCCTGGGTCGTTGCCTGACGTTGCGTCTCGATACCCCGTGTCATGAGGCAACCCTGCTTGGGGAGGTGCTGCATCTACCTTTGCCACCGGGGGCGGTTGCACGTCAGATTCAGGATGCGGTGGAAGCCTGGTTACGCCAGGAGGCGCGACGGGTGATCGGGGCTTTGCTGGAAAGCACGGCGCAGCATCTGGGTTGCCGTGTACCCGACTGGGCGTTTTCGTTTTCAACACAGGCCGACTGGGTGCAGCAGCACGACAATGGCAGTCTGCGTTTCAACTGGCGGCTGATCGAGCAGTCCCCCGGATTCATCGAACAGACCGTGGTCGTCGCCGTCGAACGCATGGCGAGCAACGGTGCCGGCGCTGGAATGACGGCTGATTTGTGGAGCATGCCCGAAGGATGAGCCTGTTCCCCCGCCTGGAGGCACTGCAGCTCGATCTGTTCGGTTTTGCCGTGCGCCCTCCGCCTGTGCCAAAACCGGCGCCCACAGCAGCCGTGCGTCAGCGGTATATCCAGCTGGGGCAGCGGATCGTGGCCTATACCTTGCGCCAGGGGCAGCGCCGACAGCGTGTTGCGTTGCGGATCGATGAGCGCGGTTTGAGTGTCGGCGCACCGGGTCGCGCAAGTCTGGCGAGCATCGAGGCCTTCATCCAGTCACACGCCGACTGGGTGCTGGCGAAGCTGGATGAACAGGCGAACCAGCAGCGTGAGCGGCAGTTACGGATACAGGATGGCGCCTGTCTGCCGTTGCTGGGGGAGCACTGGCCGATCCGTATCGTGGCGGGGGAAGGGCGTGGTACCACACGAAATCGCAGCCATTGGCATGACGATCATCTGCTGCTGGAAGTGAGTGCGGGTGCGGGTAGCGAAGAACATGCCCATCTGGTGCGCCGCGCCTTGCAAACCCGCGCGCTGGCGGTGTTTGCCGAACGGCTCGCGCATTACGCCCAGCGCATCGGACATCCGCCGCCGCCGCTGCGGCTGTCCAGCGCACGCACTCGTTGGGGCAGCTGCAGCCTGAATAGCGGCATCCGCATCAACTGGCGGCTGATTCATTTACCCTTGCCCCTGATCGACTATGTGATCGCCCATGAACTGGCGCATCTGCTGGAAATGAACCACAGTCCGCGCTTCTGGGCGGTGGTGGCGCAGATTTACCCGGATTGGGCGGCTGCCCGCAGCGAACTGCAGCGACGCGGCAAGGAACTCCCGTTGTTGTAGCCTGCGTGCCCACGGCGGACGCGGGTCTGGCAAAGCGGCTCTGGCAGATTGCGGCGTGGGCAACGATATGTTAAAAGCACACTTTGGCCACGGAAAGCAGGCGTCAGACGGTGTGTCGCGCTTTCCCGATCACATCATGTCTCAGGAATTTTCTTTGGCTTCCTCTTCTTCCCCCTCAAGCAAGGCAGTGGCATCGTCCCTTAATCCGGCCGCAGGCTTGGAAGATGATGAGTTTTCGCTCGATTTCACCGCACCGAATGCGATCTCCACAGCAGCGCCTGAGCCGCTCAAAGAGCAGAAACCCAGGCTAACACTCGAGTTGGAGCCGCTGGCGGCGCGCGCCCCTGAAGCCCCCGCCGCCATGGCATCCATGTCGTCAGCACCACTTTCCGTACTGGTGGTGCCTGTGCCGGTGTTTCCGTTGGTGCGTCTGGATCCGCTGCTTGAACAGGTGGCACGCGTTTTTGCCGCAGGCAAGGCGATGGAAGCGCGCAAACTGCTGGAATCCGCAGTTCAGGCGGGTGGAACGGATGAGGCGGGTGAGGCCGCCTGGTGGCTGCTGTTTGATGTGTATCGCGCATTGGCGGCGCAAGAGGCGTTTGACAAGCTGGCCATCGAATTTGCCCAACGATTTGAAAAATCCCCGCCGGCGTGGAACCTCCAGCCGGTGGTGGCCACCGCGCAGCCGGGTACGGCGGATGCCGGGCGCGCCAGTGTCGCGCTCACCGGCAAACTGAATGCCCGTTGCGCGCCACAGTTCGGCAAACTGGTGGCCGTGGCCGGGACGCGCTCGATGCTGCGGCTCGATCTCTCCAAACTCCAGGAGGCGGATAACGGCGGCTGCCAGTTGTTGCTCGATACCATCCAGGCCTTGAAAAAAACCGATTGCGAGCTGGTGTTTGGCGATGCCGAACATCTGGCCGACATGCTGCAGGCCAAGGTGTCGATGGGGCAGCGTGAAAATGAAGCGGTCTGGCTGCTGCTGCTGGAACTCTACCAGTGGCTGGGTCTGGTCGATTCCTTTGAAGAGCAGGCGGTGGGCTACGCGGTCACCTTCGAGGTTTCACCGCCTTCCATGGTGCCCAAGCGCAAGGCGGCGGTTGCCATGCCCGCACACGAGTTTTCCGAGATTTCCGTGGAAGAAGAAACCGTTGCCGTGCTGACCCTGGAAGGTGAATTGTTGCAGGCGACGGCCACCCGCTTTGCCGAGATGGCTCAGGCATTGGCAGAAGTTGCGGCTGAAGATGAAATCGTCGTTGATTTCACGCGCCTGCAACGGATCGACGAAAGCAGCGCGATGGCCTTGCAGCAGGCATTGTCTGAAGTCCCCCATGAAGCGCGTAACGTGCGCCTGGCGGGCTGCAATCATCTGGTGGCGACCTTGCTGGAAATGGCCGGCGTGGGCGCACTGGCGCGAGTGGAGCGGGTGCTTGTCTGATTTGCGTCCCGGGCGTGCCACGCACGCGGGGCGTAGATTCATCGAGTCACCGAGTCATTGAGTTACCGGGTCACTGTAGCGTTACCGGCGATTTTTTTCTGTCTCTTGAAATTTTCCCGTTTGTCGCCATCTGCGTCGCTCACGCTGCGGCATGGGTCGCTTGCGGGTGTTTTTTGAAAGTGCGCTATGGAACAGTATCGCGGAACCACCATTCTCTCCGTTCGCCGTGGCCAGCAGGTTGCCCTGGGGGGTGATGGTCAGGTGACCCTGGGCAGCATTATCATCAAGGCCAGCGCGCGCAAGGTGCGACGGCTCTATAACGAGCGCATCCTCGCCGGTTTTGCGGGTGGTACGGCGGATGCCTTCACGCTTTTTGAACGCTTTGAAGCCAAGCTCGACAAACATCAGGGCAACCTGCTGCGTTCAGCGGTGGAACTGGCCAAAGACTGGCGTACCGACCGCATGTTGCGTCGCCTCGAAGCCATGCTGGCAGTGGCCGATCGTGAGCATTCGCTCATCATCACCGGTAATGGCGACGTGCTGGAGCCGGAACTGGGCATCGTGGCGATCGGCAGCGGTGGGGCTTACGCGCAATCTGCGGCACGCGCGTTGCTGGAAAACACTGAGCTGACACCCGCCGAGATCGTCAAGAAGTCGCTCTCCATTGCGGGCGACCTGTGCATCTACACCAACCAGAATCACCTGATCGAAACCCTGGATTGATGTGGTGAGGAGGTCGGGGCTGATGTGCCCCATCAACCACTAACCACTAACCACTAACCATCAATCATCACCCGCATACCGAGCCCATCCCCGAACCCATGAGCCAAATGACGCCAGCCGAGATTGTCTCGGAACTCGACAAACATATCGTCGGCCAGGCCGCTGCCAAGCGCGCGGTGGCGATTGCCCTGCGTAACCGTTGGCGGCGCGCCCAGGTGGTCGAGCCGCTGCGTGCCGAAATCACGCCTAAAAACATTCTGATGATCGGCCCGACCGGTGTCGGTAAAACCGAAATTGCCAGGCGACTGGCGCGCTTGGCGAATGCGCCTTTCATCAAGGTGGAAGCGACCAAGTTCACCGAGGTGGGCTATGTCGGGCGCGATGTCGATACCATTATTCGTGATCTGCTTGAAGCAGCGATCAAGGAAGGGCGCGAGAAGGCCATGCAGGCCATGCGGCAGCGCGCCGAAGACGCAGCGGAAGAGCGGGTGCTCGATGTGCTGCTGCCGACGGCGCGGTCAGCGGGCTTTACTGCGGAAAGTGATCTGCCACCCGTGACGGAAGACAATTCGACGCGGCAGAAATTTCGCAAGAAATTGCGCGAAGGCGCGCTGGACGACAAGGAAATCGAAATCGAGGTGGCGGCGTCTGTCGCGCACATGGAAATTTTCGCCCCGCCGGGGATGGAAGACATGACCCAGCAGATTCAGGGCATGTTCCAGAACATGGGCAGCGGCAAGCGCAAGACGCGCAAGCTGAAAATCAGGGATGCCCTGAAACTGCTGACCGACGAAGAGGCGGAGCGGCTGATCAACGATGAGGAAGTGAAAGCGCAAGCCATGAAGAATGTCGAGGAAAACGGGATCGTTTTTCTTGATGAAATCGACAAGATTGCCACCCGCCAGGATAGCCACGGCAGCGATGTTTCGCGGCAGGGCGTGCAGCGCGACCTGCTGCCGCTGGTTGAGGGGACAACGGTGACGACCAAATATGGCATGGTCAAGACGGATCACATTCTGTTCATCGCCAGCGGCGCGTTTCACCTCGCCAAACCGTCGGATCTGATACCGGAAATGCAGGGGCGGTTTCCGATCCGGGTCGAGCTTTCCTCGTTGTCGGTGGAAGATTTCGCCAGCATCCTCACCAGTACCGACGCCTGTCTCACCCGTCAGTACCAGGCCTTGCTGGGGACGGAGGGGGTGCGTTTGCGCTTTGACGAGGCGGGTATTACCCGGCTGGCCGAGATTGCCTATACCGTCAATGAGCGTGCCGAAAATATCGGCGCGCGCCGTCTGCATACGGTGATGGAAAAGCTGCTGGAAGAAATTTCCTTCGACACCGGGCAACACCAGCAGGCTGAAGTGGTGATCGATGCGGCTTACGTCGATCACCGCCTCAAAGAACTCTCGCAGCGCGAGGATCTGGCGCGCTACGTTCTTTAAGAGGCTCTTTTGTTTTGTTTGTTTTTGGACGGGAAATCAATCGAGTCTGACCCCCATGGCGCTACCTTAAGCGTTGCCCCCATGATTGACGGATATTTTCGCGTGCGGCGTTGCGAGGGACAGTCAGCAAATCATGGTTTTTCGGTCGTCGCTTGATAGCACGGGGTTCGATGCGCCCTGGGCGAATCGGTAATCGCAGCATACTGATACCGCCGAGCAAATGCGCGGTCATCGTTTTAGCACGGGTGTCACCGGCCAAGCGGAGCTGTTGTTCAAAGGCCAGATAGCGCTGGATGGAGCCCTTGAAACTCAATGCGCGTGCGCCAATCCCTGTACCGACCGCCGCGCGAACCATCAGGGCGCAAATCAGGTTGTAAGCCAGCACATAAACGGCGATTTCCTTGTCGATCATCGGCGCCGTTTGTGCGCGCAGAATGTCCATTCCCATTTCCGCCTTGATGGAGCGCAAATCCACCTCGACCTGCCAGCGTCGGCCGTACAACGCATCAATATCCTGCGTCGTCACGGTTTTGGCGTCGGTCAGCGTCGTCACCAGAATCCGTTCGCCGACTTCGGTTTCACGCATCGCGAGTTTTTCCGGCATGGGTTCGTAGGTCTCGACGTCCATCCAACTGGGACGTTGTGGACGCACCCAATCCACCAGATGATCCCGCCGCCCCAAGCGTTGGCCTCGCTGAAAATCGGTGATTCGCCGCTGGTGCTGGCGCGTGACCAGATCGACGCCGCGCTTCAGCAACAACGCTGTGGTGAAGTAGTTGCAATGATAGCGGTCGGCCAGAATGATATCGCCGGATTCAAGGTGCGGCATCAGCTCACGAAACAGCACCTGCTCGCCGGTATGTTTGCCTCTGCACGGTCCCAAGGCCCACTCCAGCACGGCACCGGTGGATAACGAAATCACCGCAACCAGCATGGCCAGGGGAAAGCCCAGCCCCGCTTGTTGCGCGCCGCTTTGGGGATACACCGACTGATTGCTGGCGGTGTCGGGCATCGAAATCGTCGTGCCGTCCATCAGCTTGACTGAACGGCCGTGCCATTTCCAATTGACAGGACTTGCCCGCTCCAGCGTTTCGCCAACTGTCAGCGCAAGCCGCCGAATCAGCCCTAACGGCAATCGCTGGCGCGCTTTGCAGTAGGGGCCAGTATTCAAGCTGCATGCGTCTTCCCCAAGCGCAGTTCGTTCGCTAAGCCGCCGGGATACCGCATCCTGACAGGCTCCGTCCTGACTCAGCGCTTGGCCGATGAACAGCCCCTGAGTCGTCAGCGGCGGATAGATGCGCTCCCGATGGGCACCCACTTCCTCGACCACCAGCTTCTGCAATTCCCCGGCGGGTAATACCGCGCCTAGGGCTTGCGTCGGTTGATCGCCAAATTGCCGACGGAATCGCGCAACCCCTTTACGCAGACGTTTTTTTGCTAGTATCCAACATGGCTGATCCTCCTGTTATCGAACGTGACTTCAGATACCACGATCTTAACAAGTGAGGCTCTCAGCCTCTTCTATTTTTACCTGAGCCCATCCCATTGGCTTAAGGTAGCGCCATGGGAGTCTGACCCCATTGGTTTATGACCCCATTGGTTTAAAGAGGCGATGAATTACGCCGCCAGTAAAGGAATCTTGCTCAACTGATCCCCGCGCACGCGGAGAATCTCCTCCGTGTCGTAATCGGCCTGCAAACCAAGCCAGAATCCCGCCGTCGTACCCAGCGCACGCGACAGGCGCAAGGCGGTATCGGCGGTGACGGCACGCCGTCCGGCGCAGATTTCGCCAATACGGATCGGTTGCACGCCGATTGCTTTAGCCAGGCGGTAAGGGGTAATGCCCATTGGCTCAAGAAATTCCTTCTTGAGCACTTCGCCGGGGTGAATGTTTGGCAGCCTGTCCATGATGCCTCCTCAGTGGTAGTCACAAATCTCAACACGTTCCGCGTGCCAGGCATTCCACACAAAACACATCCGACATTGATCGTTGATACGAATGCTGTGCTGACCGGCGCGCTACCGCCTGAATCTGGTTTGGCAACTTCTTGGTGAACTCCCCGCGCCAGACACTTTCCGTTGCATCGTTGTGGAACGAAGTCATCATGTTCCTGATGTTGTCGAGAAACGATATTATCGTCAAGCGATATTGTCGCTTGTGGAATGAACAGTAAAATTCCAATTTAATAGGCGCAAACATTCGCAACGCCTATTATTTTAAGTATCTGTGAGGATGGGGATTCAGTCAGCCGTTGAAATCATGGATTCCCGCCTTCGCGGGAATGACGGGGGTTGGACTTGTTTAGTGCTTCCATAATTTTTGCACCGCCCGCCCGCCCTTCCGCCCCGTCCCGCCACTGGCAGGCTTATTCCTTGACCGGGTGCTTGTCCAGTTTGCGCTGCAGGGTGCGTCGGTGCATTTTCAAGGCGCGTGCAGTGGCTGAGATGTTGCCGTCATGTTCAAGCAATACGCGCTGGATGTGCTCCCACTCGAGGCGATCGACGGAGAGCGGCTCACTGGGGGGCGGGCTGGCGGCGGATTCCGGTGCGTCACCGTGCTGCTCGAAAGCCGTCAGCAGGGTATCGACATCCACCGGTTTGGCCAGATAGTGGGTGGCGCCAAGCTTGATGGCGTCGACGGCGGTGGCGATGCTGGCATACCCGGTGAGCAGGACGATGCGGCTGTTCGGGCAGAGCTGTTTGAGCGGCACGATCAGTGACAGGCCATTCTCCTGGCCGCCGCGACCGGCGAGATTCAGGTCCAGCACGATGCGATCCGGCTGATGGCGTTCGGCCATCGTCAGGGCTTCGGCCGCGCCGTAAGCGCTGATGGCCGAGTGGCCACGGCGCGTCAGGGCGCGCTGCAGCACGCTGTTGAAGGCTTCGTCGTCATCGATGATGAGCGTGGTCAGTGGGTTCATGAGGCAGGTGCTGTGGCGAGCAGGGTGTGGAGGGGCAGGGTGGCGCGGACGCACAGGCCGTTTTGGCCGTCCTTGCGCGCGGCCATGGTAATGCTGCCGCCATATCGGTTGAGCGCGGCATGCGCCAGCAGCAGGCCGATGCCTGCGCCATCGTTGCGGCTGCTGAACACTTCGCGTCCGGCCTGCTGGAGCCGCGCAGCGTCCATGCCCGGGCCGCGATCGAGGATGTCCAGTTCAAGTTGTTCGCTATCCCAGCGGATATGGATGCTGACCGCCGCCGGGCTGGCATCGGCGGCATTGTTGAACAGATTGAGCAGTGCTTGTTCGAGCGTGATTTCGGCAAAGATCCGGGGGGCAGGTTCTGCAGCGGCGCGGGTCGGTTCGAAAACAAGTTCGGGATGAATCTGCGGTCGCAACGAGCACCAGCGGGCAATCAGCTGTTCGAGCCATTGGTCGAGCGGCATGGCACGCCCGCCTTCGGCGCGGGTCAGCCCGGCGCGCTCGGCCAGGCCGCTGATGATGTCCTTGCAGGCTGCAATTTGCGTACCCAGCAGTTGCACGTCGGCGTGCAGCGCTTCGGGCAGGCTGCGCTCATGTGCCAGTTCGCCTGCAATCACGGCCATTGTGGCCAGCGGCGTACCCAGTTCATGGGCAGCGCCCGCCGCCAGATTGCCGAGGGCGAAAATCCGTTCGTCGCGTAATGCCTGTTCGCGCGCGGCCGCCAGCTGGTGCTCGCGCTCACGCAAAGCCGCAGTGATGCGGCTGACAAAAGCGGCAATCAGGATGGCCGAAGCCGCAAAGGTCAGCCACATGCCGGTCAGGTGCATCTGCATGGCGCGGTCGACATCTTCGACCGTTAGCGGCAAGCTGAATTTCCACAATGAAGAGTAGGCCAGGATGCCCAGGAGTGTGACCAGCCCGGTGTGGCGCGCCGGGAGTACGGCGGCGGCAATGGCGATGGGCGGCAAATACAACGCGGTGAGCGGGTTGGCCGGTCCGCCGGAGATGGCCAGCAGGAGGGTCAGCATGAGCAGGTCGAGCACGAGTTGCAGCAGCAACGCTTGCGGGCTGACCGGGTGGGGGCGGCGTAGCCGTATCCAGGTGGCGATGCTGATGGCGACCCAGACGCTCAGCAGGCTGAAGACCGGTGTGAGGGGCACCTGCGTGTAAAACAACGGCTGCGCCAGCAAGGCCAGCAATGCCACGCCGGCAATGGCGAAGTCGCGTAGCCATTGCAGGCGACGCAGGTCGTCGTGCAGGCTGGTCATGGAAGGGTGTGCTGCGAGCCGCATGCAGGCGTGAGTCTGGCTGTCTGGAAAGTGCGGATTCTAGCCCGCGCCGCCTGCCAGACAGGGGGCGGCTGATATAATTCTCCACTTTTTCCGCCCGCCCATTTTCGTCGTTCCTTTCCGCTCCTTTATTCATGCAGGTTTTACGCAACGTTCCCTTGCAGGCGACGACGCCATGTGTGTTGACCATCGGTAATTTCGATGGCTTGCACCGTGGCCATCAGGCGTTGCTGGCGCGGCTGACGGCGAAGGCGCGCAGCCTGGGCTTGCCTGCCTCGGTGATGACGTTCGAGCCGCATCCACGCGAGCTGTTTGCACCGGATCAGGCACCGGCGCGGTTGACCAGTCTGCGTGAAAAGCTGCGTTTGCTGGAGTCCTGCGGGATCGACCGGGTTTTTGTCTGCCATTTCAATTCGCGTCTGGCGGCGCTGGAGGCGGAGGCTTTTGTTGAACGGCTGCTGGTGCAGGGGCTGGCGGTACGGCATCTGTATGTGGGCGACGACTTCCAGTTCGGTCGCGGGCGGCGTGGTCATTTTGCCCTGTTGCAGGCTGCGGGGGCGCAGCATGGTTTTGCGGTGGAGTCCATGCCGACCATCGACTGGCAGGGCGAACGGGTATCGAGCTCCTGCATCCGCGACCTGCTGGCTGAAGGCGAGCTGGAACATGCCGCCTGTTTGCTGGGGCGCACCTACTCCATTTCCGGCCGGGTGGTGCATGGCCAGAAGATCGGTCGGCAGTTGGGCTTTCCCACAGCCAATGTGCAGCTCAAGCTGAAGCGCGCGCCGCTGTCGGGCGTGTTTGCCGTGCAGGTGGAGGGCATCGCCGATCAGCCTCTGCCGGGTGCAGCCAGCCTGGGTACGCGGCCGACCATCGCCGATGGGCTCAAACCCGTGCTGGAAGTACATCTGCTGGATTTTGAACGCAGCATTTATGGCGCGCACGTTCGGGTTAATTTTCTTCACAAGCAGCGTGACGAAGCACGCTTCGATACGCTCGATGAACTCACGGCACACATCGCCCAGGATGTGGCTGCCATTCGTCACTACTTCAACTGTTTCAATTATTTCCAGAACGTGAAAAATGGCTGATTCCGATTACCGCAAAACCCTGAATATGCCCGATACGCCGTTTCCGATGCGCGGCGACCTGGCCAAACGCGAGCCGCTCTGGATCGCCGCGTGGCAGGAACAGCAGCTTTACCAGCAGATCCGCGCGCTGTCGGCGCGTGAAAAGCGGCCACGCTTCATGCTGCACGATGGCCCGCCGTATGCCAATGGCGACATCCACATCGGCCATGCGGTCAACAAAATCCTCAAGGACATCATCATCCGCTCGAAGACGCTTTCCGGCTTCGATGCACCCTATGTGCCGGGCTGGGATTGCCACGGCCTGCCGATTGAGCACCAGATTGAAAAGCAGCACGGCAAGGGTATTCCCGGCGAGAAAGTGCGCGAGCTGTCGCGGGCGTATGCGGCCGAACAAGTGGCGCGGCAGAAGAAGGATTTCATCCGGCTGGGTGTGCTGGGCGAGTGGGACAATCCTTATCTCACCATGGCCTATCAAACCGAAGCCGATGAAATTCGCGCGCTCGGCAAAATCATGCAGCAAGGCTATCTGTATCGCGGCCTCAAGCCGGTGAACTGGTGTCTCGATTGCGGCTCGGCACTGGCCGAGGCGGAAGTCGAATACGAAGATAAAACCTCGGATGCCGTCGATGTGGCCTTCCCGGTGCTGGATGCGGCCGCGCTGGGGGCGATCTTCCATGTCGGCATCAAGCACCCGGCGCAGGCGGTGATCTGGACGACCACGCCCTGGACGCTGCCCGCCAATCAGGCGGTGTGTGCCAATCCCGAGCTGGAGTACGGTTTGTACGAAACGCCCAAAGGCTTGCTGATTCTGGCGGTCGATCTGGCGGAAACCTGCCTGGCACGTTACGAACTGGCCGATATCTGCTTGCTGGCGCGCTGCGTGGGCAGCCAGCTGGAAGGGCTGAAACTGCAGCATCCCTTCCTCGACCGTGTGGTACCGCTGATCCTCGGCGCGCATGTCACGCTCGAAGCGGGGACGGGGCTGGTGCATACCGCACCGGCGCACGGGGTGGATGACTATCAGGTGGGCTTGCGTTATCAGTTGCCGATCGACAATCCGGTGGGCGATGATGGCAAATTCATTTCCAGCGTGGCGCAATTTGCCGGGCTGACGGTGTGGCAGGCCAATCCCAAAGTCATTGAAACACTGACTGAAAAAGCGTTGTTGCTCAAGCATGACAAACTGCGCCACAGCTACCCGCACTGCTGGCGGCACAAGACACCGATCATCTTCCGCGCCACCACGCAATGGTTCATTGGCATGGAGCATCAAGCCGACGAGGCTGCGCCCACGCTGCGTCAGGTGGCCGAACGTGCGGTCGAAGTGACGCAGTTTTACCCGGCCTGGGGACGCGCCCGGCTGGAGGCGATGATGAAGAGCCGCCCCGACTGGTGCGTGTCGCGCCAACGCAACTGGGGCGTGCCGATTCCCTTCTTTCTGCACAAGGAAACCGGCGAGCCGCACCCGCGCACGGCCGAACTGCTCGAACAGGTGGCGCAGCGCGTGGAACAGTCGGGCATTGATGCCTGGTTCAATCTCAACGCCGAGGAACTGCTGGGTGATGAGGCCGCGCAGTACCGCAAGATGAGCGACACGCTCGATGTGTGGTTCGATTCCGGCACGACCCATCTGTCGGTCATGCGCGGTTCGCACGCGGCACAAAGCAGCTTTCCTGCCGACCTCTATCTGGAAGGTTCCGACCAGCATCGCGGCTGGTTCCAGTCCTCGCTGCTCACCGGCTGCGCCATCGACGGTCACGCGCCTTACAAAGCCTTGCTGACTCACGGTTTCGTGGTGGACGGCAAGGGCCACAAAATGTCCAAATCCAAGGGCAACGTGGTTGCCCCCCAGCAGGTGTCGGACAGCATGGGCGCGGAAATCCTGCGCTTGTGGACGGCGGCGACGGATTATTCCGGCGAGCTGACTATCTCGGATGAAATCCTCAAGCGCGTGGTCGAGTCCTATCGTCGCATCCGCAACACCCTGCGCTTTCTACTGGCCAATACCGTGGATTTCGACGCGTCCCGCCAGATGTTGCCGGTCGATGAATGGCTGGAAATCGACCGCACCGCGCTGGCACTGACGCGCCAGTTGCAAACGCAGGTCTGTGCGGATTTTGAGCGTTACGAGTTCCACAAGGTGGTGCAGGCACTGCAGAACTTCTGCTCGGAAGAACTGGGCGCGTTTTATCTCGACATTCTCAAGGATCGGCTCTACACCACCGCAGAAAATTCGCCCGCCCGGCGTTCGGCGCAGAGCGCGCTGTGGCACATCCTGCAAACCCTCAACCGCTTGATGGCGCCCATCCTCAGCTTTACCGCCGAAGAAATTTGGGCGTTGATTGGCCAGGAGGCGGGCGGCAAGGAAGCGGGCGGCAGCGTCATGCTGAGCCGCTGGCACCAACTGCCTGCTGCGGACGA
>JAGOVA010000057.1 GCA_018061005.1 Sterolibacterium sp.
GTCATGAATGGCGAACCCTCTTGGCGGCATTTGACGGCAGCAGCCTGGGCGTCGCCTTCGAGGGTGTCCAGAATTTAGTCTAAACGTTGACGCGTATCGAGTTGATGACCAACGATGGCAAACTGATACTGACACCCGAACTCAACATCATCACAGCACCCACCCTGTCGGTCACTGCAGGTGAAATGAACTACCTGAAATTCCCACTGATGATCGGCAAGAAATGGCCTCTGCGCTACAGCATGAATGATCGCAAGAGCAACTACGACATTCAAGCCACGCTCGAAGCCCATGTAACCGCCTACGAAAAGATCCGTGTCCCCGCAGGGGAGTTTGATGCCTTCCGTATCGAATATTACGGAAAAATGAAGGTCGCCACCTCGCTGGTGCAAGTCAATATCAGCAGCAAAACAGTAGCCTGGTACGCCCCTTCCGCCCGAACTATCGTCAAAACTGAAAGCAGCAACGAATACAGCCAGCGGATTCTTGAGCTTATCGAATTGCAGCTACAACCGTGAGACTATAATCCTGCCCCATGGTCAAAAAAGTTTATATCCGCACCTTCGGCTGCCAGATGAACGAGTACGATTCAGCCAAAATGGCTGACGTGCTGGCGGAGCAGGCCGGGGCTGAGGGCACCGTCGCAACGGATCGTCCGGATGAAGCCGACATCATCCTCTTCAACACCTGTTCGGTGCGCGAAAAGGCGCAGGAAAAGGTATTCCACGATCTGGGGCGGGTTCGCCATCTCAAGCAACGCAATCCCGATCTGCTGATCGGCGTGGGTGGCTGTGTCGCCAGCCAGGAAGGGGCGGCCATCATCAAGCGCGCGCCTTACGTCGATGTCGTTTTCGGCCCGCAAACCCTGCATCGCCTGCCGCAACTGATTGAAGCGCGGCGCCAGAGCGGGCAGCCGCAAGTTGATATTTCCTTTCCGGAAATTGAGAAATTCGATCACCTGCCCGCCGCGCGGGTCGACGGGGCGACGGCTTTTGTTTCCATCATGGAAGGCTGCTCGAAATTCTGCAGTTTCTGCATTGTTCCATACACACGCGGCGACGAGGTTTCACGGCCGCTGGCCGACGTGCTGACCGAAGTAGTCGGGTTAACCGTGCAAGGAGTCAAGGAAGTTACCCTGCTTGGGCAAAACGTGAATGCCTACCTGGGCGCGACGGAAGAAGATGGGGAAACTGTCGATCTGGCCTTCCTCATCGAAACCATCGCCGACATTCCCGATATCGAGCGTATCCGCTTTACCACCTCACACCCGCGCGAGATGACACAACGGCTAATCGACACCTATGCCCGCGTGCCCAAGCTGGTTTCGCAACTGCATCTGCCCGTGCAATCCGGTGCGGATCGCGTGCTTGCCGCAATGAAACGCGGGTATACAGCACTTGAATATAAAAGTCTCATCCGCAAGCTGCGTGTCGTCCGCCCGGATATTTCATTGAGTTCGGATTTCATCATCGGCTTTCCCGGTGAAACCGCGGCCGATTTTGCAGCGACCATGAAACTGATCGAAGAAGTTGGTTTCGATGGCAGTTACAGTTTTCTCTACAGCGCGCGCCCCGGCACACCCGCCGCAGAGCTGATGGATGACACGCCCGCCGAAATCAAGTCGGCCCGCTTGCAGCAACTCCAGCAACTGATTGATCGGCAGGCGGCCGCGATCAGCAGCCGCATGGTGGGTAGTCTGCAGCGCATCCTGGTGGAAGGCCACTCGAAGAAAGATGCAAACGAGCTAGCGGGACGTACCGACAATAACCGTGTTGTCAATTTTGCCGCCCCGCGTGAGGCCGAACGCCTGATCGGACAACTCATTGAAGTCCGCATCACAGAAGCTTGCGCGCATACGCTGCGCGGCGAGATTGTGCTGCGCGACTGAAACCCGACGCCAGATGACAAAAACCACGCAATACGCAATGGGACGCGTGGTTTCGGTGGTTTCCTGTTACACCGGTGCAGCAGATGCCTGCACCGGCGCAACCCCAAGATTACATCGAACTGTAGCTGTAATTGATGGTGTAAGGAATCGACATTACGACAGGGGATGTCATGCCTATCGTTGCTGAAATCGTTCCCGTTGTTCCATTAAAACTACAGCTATTCAAGGTCCAAGTGCTCCCTGGATTACCTTGCTTGATCTGCTCAGCGGTGCTCTGCACCTGTACGCTGCCGCAGAAATCATCCTGATTCGATGGCTTGTCAATGTTGTTAAGCACAATGGCGGGTGTTGCAATGCCATTCGCATTGACCACGATGTTCAGCTTGTAATTGCCGCTGCCATTATTCGGCGTGCTGCTGCCATTGTTTTTCAGATCGCAGGTCAGCGTATTGCCGCTATAAGTGCAGGTCATTCCCGTCGTATTCAGCGGATTGGCATTCCACAACTGCAGCGCTTCATTGATCGCCGAACGGATTTCCGCTACACCGGCATCATTCGCCAGCTGATCCTTGCGCGAGGTCAGGTAGTCATTCAGGCCACAGGTGGCGTCATTGCCGCAGTAATGACGCTGATCCTGCGAAACCACCGCCAGCAACTGGGCGTAGGTACGCGCGCCGAGATCCGTGCCCGTCAATGAAGGAATCCGCGTCACGAGTTGCTCGATGGCTTCATCCGTCGTACTGACATTGACACCAAAAGCCTGCGCTACCCGGAGATAGGCCGCCGCCAGTTTGGCACTGGTTAAATCGGCCGCACTGCGCAGGGCGGCTTCCGTCAACGGCGTGATCGCCGCATCGCATATGTCGCGCGTACACGCCGCCGTCGAACGCAGGGCATTCGCTTCTGTGATTGTTTTGGTCACATTAGTGGCTTCATCGAGATAGGAGCCCCAGGCCTTGACCAGCACATTGCCCGCGTAATCCGCCCAGCTCAGGGTATAAGTGCCATTACTGTCGGTGCTGCCACATTTCAATGCCACCGCACCCACGACGCCATTGCTATCGAGGGTATACGCGCAGACCTGGCCATTACTCAACGGACCGGCCATCGCCGTACCCGTCAGGGTTTTGGTGGCCGTCGGCGTGGTGGGGGTGGTCGGCGTGGCGGGGGTCGTCGGCGATGCGGCCGGAGCCGGACTATCGCTATCACTATCCAGGAAACAGCCGCTCAGCACGAAAGTGGATGCGGCGGCGATCACAATGGCACGCTGGGTCAAACGCATAAGATTCTCCTATATGAAATATTTAGCACCGAACCACCGCAGCAACGCTACAGGCTAGGCGGATTCGATTCATACCACAGTACAACACTTGAGTCGGGCAATTCTAACCATAAAAATTTTCCACAGCCACCCCGCAAACACGGGGTAAAACCTCGCATCACGCGCTGGCTTATCGAAGGGCAACAACCAACGCCATCCGACGGGACAATTTTTGGCAATAAAAAAGGCGACCTTAGTCGCCATTTTTTATATGCATCATTTGCAACTCAGGGCTTGCGTAGTTTCTGTATCGCCGCCAGTTGTGCAATGGCTTCCGCCAACTCAGCCTGTGCGCGCGCATAATCAAGCTCGGAGTTTCGATTGACCATGGCTTCTTCGGCACGCTTCTTCGCATCCAGTGCCTTGGCTTCGTCGAGATCCTTGCCGCGAATCGCGGTATCGGCCAAAACCGTCACCAGCCCCGGTTGTACTTCAAGCATGCCACCGGCGACAAAGAACAGTTCTTCGGCACCCTGATTCGGCAGCTTGACGCGTACCGCACCCGGCTTGATCCGGGTCAGCAGGGGCATGTGGCCAGGCAGAATACCCAACTCACCCGCCTCGCCGGGCAGCGCGACAAATTCAGCCAGCCCCGAGAAGATTGACTCCTCAGCGCTGACGACATCAACATGTATGGTCATTGCCATTAACTTCTCCGTTCAGAGGCAGTGCGGGGTTCCTGTGAGAGAACCCCGCATCGTGCTTTATTGCAGAGCCTATTGCAGAGCTTATTGCAGCGCTTATTGCAGAGTTTTAGCCTTTTCGAAGGCTTCGTCGATGGTGCCAACCATGTAGAAAGCCTGTTCGGGTAGATGATCGCACTCGCCATTGATGATCATCTTGAAGCCACGGATGGTTTCCTTCAACGTGACATACTTGCCCGGCGAACCGGTGAACACTTCGGCCACGGTGAAGGGCTGCGACAGGAAGCGCTGGATTTTACGGGCGCGTGACACGGCCAGTTTGTCTTCGGGTGCCAGTTCATCCATGCCCAGAATCGCGATGATGTCACGCAGTTCCTTGTAGCGTTGCAGAGTTTGCTGCACGGCACGCGTGGTGTTGTAGTGCTCTTCGCCGATCACGTTCGGGTCGATCTGACGCGAGGTGGAGTCGAGCGGATCGACGGCGGGGTAGATCCCCAGCGCGGCGATGTCGCGCGACAGCACCACCGTGGCATCCAGGTGGCCGAAGGTGGTCGCGGGGGACGGATCGGTCAAGTCATCGGCGGGCACATACACGGCCTGCACGGAGGTGATCGAGCCGACCTTGGTCGAGGTGATGCGTTCCTGCAGGCGACCCATTTCTTCGGCCAGCGTCGGCTGGTAGCCCACGGCGGAAGGCATACGGCCGAGCAGTGCGGACACTTCGGTACCGGCCAGGGTGTAGCGATAGATGTTATCGACGAAGAACAGCACGTCACGGCCTTCGTCACGGAAGGCTTCGGCCATGGTCAGGCCGGTCAGTGCGACACGCAGACGGTTGCCCGGCGGCTCGTTCATCTGGCCGTAGACCAGTGAAACCTTGTCGAGCACGTTGGAGTCCTTCATTTCGTGGTAGAAGTCGTTGCCCTCACGGGTACGCTCGCCCACGCCGGCAAACACCGAGTAACCGCCGTGCTGCTTGGCGATGTTGTTGATGAGTTCCATCATGTTCACGGTCTTGCCCACGCCCGCACCGCCGAACAGGCCGACTTTACCGCCCTTGGCGAACGGGCAAACCAGATCGATCACCTTGATGCCGGTTTCGAGCAATTCTTGCGAAGGCGCGAGCTCATCGAAGCGCGGGGCTTTCTGGTGAATTGCACGCAGCTTTTCAGCAGCGATCTCGCCCGCTTCGTCAATCGGACGGCCGAGCACGTCCATGATACGACCCAGCGTGGCCTTGCCGACCGGCACCGAAATCGGCTTGCCGGAGTTTTGCACCATCATGCCGCGACGCAGACCGTCGGAAGAGCCCAGTGCAATGGTACGCACCACGCCATCACCGAGCTGCTGCTGGACTTCGAGCGTCAACTCGCTGCCGTCCATCGTGAGCGCGTCATAAATCCTGGGCATCTCGTTGCGCTGGAACTGGACGTCCACCACTGCGCCGATGCACTGAACGATTTCACCTTGACTCATCGTCATTCCCCAAAAGACATTAAATTCATTGATCGGTGGCGTAAAACCTTACGCTCAGACCGCTGCCGCACCGCTGACGATTTCCGCAATTTCCTTGGTAATCGCCGCTTGACGCGTCTTGTTGTAGATCAGTTGCAGTTCATTGATGACGCTGCCGGCATTGTCGGAAGCGGCTTTCATCGCCACCATCCGTGCCGATTGCTCGGAAGCCATGTTCTCGGCAACCGCCTGATACACCAGCGCCTCGACATAACGAACCAGCAGTTCGTCGATCACCACTTGCGCATCCGGCTCGTAGAGATAATCCCAGCCGTGCTGCTTTTCATCGACCAGCTTGTCGGCGGTCAGCGGCAGCAACTGCTCGATCACCGACTCCTGCTTCATGGTATTGATGAAGCGGGTGTAGGCGACATAGACCATATCGAGCTCGCCGTTCTGGAAAGCATCCAGCATCACCTTGACCGGGCCAATCAGCTTTTCCAGATGCGGCGTATCACCGAGCCCCGTGACATTGGAAACCACATTGGCACCCAGACGCTGCATGAATCCCAGCCCCTTGTTGCCGATGGTGGTGACACGGATCTCCGTGACCCCTGAGGTTTCCAGTTCGCGGATGCGATTCAGCGACTGACGCAGGATGTTGGTATTCAGCCCGCCGCACAAGCCTTTGTCCGTGGTGACCACGATCAGCCCCACCCGCTTGATGTGCTCAGGCTTGGTGAGGAAAGGATGCTTGTATTCCGAGTTGGCACGCGCCAGATTCGCCGCAATGCAGCGCACCTTTTCGCCATAGGGGCGAGCCGCCTTCATGCGTTCCTGCGCTTTCCGCATTTTGGAGGCCGCCACCATTTCCATGGCTTTGGTGATCTTGCGCGTGTTTTGCACGCTCTTGATCTTGTTACGTATTTCCTTGCCGCTTGGCATGGTCTGCTCCTGGCTGGCTAGGGTTTAAGCCCAGGTCTTCTTGAACGAGGTAATCGCCGCCATCAGAGCCTTTTCGCTTTCGTCGTCGAGGTTCTTGGAGGTTTCGATCTTGCTCAGAAGCGCGGCATGGCTTTGCTTCAGATAGCCCATCAATGCGGATTCAAAAGCCAGCGCGCGCTTGACGTCGATGTCGTCGTAATAGCCCTTGTCAACCGAATACAGGGTGACGGCCATTTCCGAAACACTCATCGGCGAATATTGCGCCTGCTTCATCAGTTCGGTGACCATACGGCCACGTTCGAGCTGCTTGCGGGTCGCTTCGTCGAGGTCGGACGCAAACTGGGCGAAGGCGGCCAGTTCGCGGAACTGAGCCAGTGCCAGACGCACGCCACCACCGAGCTTCTTGATGACCTTGGTCTGCGCTGCACCACCGACGCGCGACACCGAGATACCGGCGTTGATCGCAGGACGGATACCGGCGTTGAACAGGTCGGTTTCCAGGAAGATCTGGCCGTCGGTAATCGAAATCACGTTGGTCGGCACAAAGGCGGTCACGTCACCGGCCTGCGTTTCGATCACCGGCAAGGCGGTCAGCGAACCGGTCTTGCCCTTGACTTCACCCTTGGTGAACTTCTCGACATAATCTTCATTGACACGCGCGGCACGCTCCAGCAGACGGCTGTGCAGATAGAACACGTCACCCGGATAGGCTTCACGACCCGGCGGACGGCGCAGCAGCAGCGACACCTGACGATACGCCCAGGCTTGCTTGGTCAAGTCATCATAAATAATCAGCGCATCCTGACCACGGTCGCGGAAGTACTCGCCCATGGTGCAACCCGAATAGGGTGCCAGGAACTGCATCGCAGCGGATTCGGAGGCAGAAGCGGCGACGATGATGGTGTACTCCATCGCACCGGCTTCGGTCAGCTTGCGTACCACGTTGGCGATGGTCGAGGCTTTTTGCCCGATCGCCACGTAGATACAGAACATGTCCTGACCCTTCTGGTTGATGATCGCATCCACCGCCACGGCAGTTTTACCGGTCTGACGGTCACCAATGATCAGTTCGCGCTGGCCACGGCCAACCGGCACCATCGCGTCAATGGCCTTCAGGCCGGTTTGCACCGGCTGATCCACCGATTTGCGCCAGATCACGCCCGGCGCGACTTTTTCGATGTGGTCGGTCAGCTTGGCGTTGATCGGGCCTTTGCCGTCGATCGGCTCACCCAGTGCGTTCACCACGCGACCGAGCAGTTCCGGGCCGATCGGCACTTCGAGAATGCGACCGGTACACTTGACCGTATCGCCTTCGGAAATGTGCTCGTATTCACCCAGAATCACCGAACCCACCGAATCGCGCTCGAGGTTCAGCGCAAGGCCAAAAGTGTTGCCGGGGAATTCCAGCATTTCGCCCTGCATCACGTCAGCCAGACCATGAATGCGGCAGATCCCGTCGGTCACCGAAACCACGGTGCCTTCGGTCTTGGCCTGGGCAGCCAGACCCATATTCTGGATCCGGTTCTTGATCAGGTCGCTGATTTCAGAAGGATTGAGATTCATTGAAAAACTCCTATTTCTGTAGCGCGGTTGCCATGACGGCAAGCTTGCCGCGTACCGAGGCATCGATCACCTGATCCCCGACGGTGATGCAAACACCACCGATCAGTTCGGGATCGAGGCTGACGGATGCCTGAATCTTGCAGGCAAACCGGCGCTCGAGATCGGCCACGAGTTGTTGTTGGGCTGCTGTTTCGATCGGGAAGGCGGAAGCAATCAACGCCTTCTTGCTGCCTTCATGCGCGTTCTTGAGCGTGACGAACAGATCACGAATTTCCGGCAGGACAGCCAGTCGGCTATTTTCGACCAGCACCTGGACGAAATTTTTCTGACTCGCCGTCAGCACTTCGCCCACCACCCCGAGAAACAGGGTGGCCAGCTGTGCCGGCTGCAGACGCGGATCGTCAAGACAGGACTGCATGTCCGGATGGATGGCAACGGCCACCATGCGCTCCAGGGCATCTGCCCAACCGGCCAGCGCGCTTTCGTCGCGGGCCAGCTGGAATGCCGCCTCGGCATAGGGTCGTGCAATGGTGACGTTCTCGGCCATGACGGATTACAGCTCCGATTTCAGGTTAGCCAGCAGATCGGCATGCACTTGGGCATTGACCTCACGGCGCAGGATGCGCTCAGCACCGGCGACGGCCAGCTGGGCAACCTGCTCACGCAGGGTTTCCTTGGCACGCTGGGCTGCAACAGCAGCTTCAGCGACGGCGGCTTCACGGGCCTGGGCAACGATACGCGTGGCTTCAGCACGGGCTTCTTCGATCAGTTGCGAGCCTTGCTTTTCAGCACCGGCACGCACTTCCGTCGCAGATTCCCGCGCCTTGCGTATTTCGTCGACCACCTTTTTCTCGGCATGAGCCAGTTCGCTCCTTGCCTTGTCCGCGGCCGCAAGCCCGTCAGCGATCTTTTGCGCGCGCTCGTCGAGTGCCTTCATGATGGGCGGCCACACGAATTTCATCGTGAACCACGCCAGAATGAAGAACACACCGAGCTGGGCAAACAGGGTTGCGTTCAGATTCACGGTAATTGCTCCTTAAAGCGTATTAATAGGCTGGAGGAGACGATTACTTGAGAACGAACGGGTTAGCGAAGGCAAACATCATCGCGATACCCACACCGATCAGGAAGGCAGCGTCGATCAGACCGGCCAGCAGGAACATCTTGGTTTGCAGTGCGTTCATCAGTTCCGGCTGACGCGCCGAAGCCTCAAGATACTTCGAACCCATGATGCCGATGCCGATACAGGCACCAACAGCACCCAGACCGATGATCAGGCCAGCGGCGAGGGCAACATAACCGAGAATGTGTTCCATGATAACTCCTTGATTGAAGAAAGATTAATGAACCAGTTGAAACGAAATGAAAAAGCGGACTTGTAACAAAACCTCAATGACCCTCATGCGCCTGGCCGATATACACCAGCGTCAGCATCATGAAGATGAAAGCTTGCAGAGTGATGATCAGGATGTGGAAAATTGCCCACACCGTCCCCAGGATCAGATGCATGCCGACCCCCCACCAGGTGGCCACACCGCCGAGCAGGGCGATCAGCATGAAAATCAGCTCGCCCGCATACATGTTGCCGAACAACCGCATGCCCAGCGAAAGTGCCTTGGCGGCAAATTCAATCAGGTTCAGCAGCAGATTCATCGGGTAGAGGATGACCTTGTCACCGAACGGTGCGGCCACCAGTTCGTGCAGGAAGCCACCAATCCCCTTGATTTTGACGCTGTACCAGAGCATCAGCAGCAGCACGCCCAGCGACATGCCCAGCGAGCCATTAAGATCGGCCGACGGCACGACGCGCAGATAGGCGTGAGGATCGCCCGAAGCGGTCTGCCAGATCAGCGGCAACAGATCGAGCGGCAGCAAGTCCATGGCATTCATGAAGAACACCCAGACGAAAACGGTGAGTGCCAGCGGCGCAATAAAACTGCGGTCGCCATGCACGATGGACTTGGCTTGCGAATCCACCATTTCCATGACGATTTCCAGCGCGGCCTGCAAACGGCCGGGCACGCCGGAAGTGACCTTGCGCGCCACCGACCACATCAGGAAGATGGCAATCAAGCCCATCGCCAGCGAGAAAACGAAGGTGTCGATATTGGCCAGCGAGAAGTCGATGATCTTCTGCTGCGGATGACCCGAACTGTTCAGATGGGTCAAATGGTGAACAATATATTCAGACGCCGTGGGCGCTGCAGATGCTGCGGATTCGTGACCGGTTGTCATTTTCTTCTCAGGTCTTTACCAAGAACGCGAACAAATTTGCCTGGAGCGCCGCAAACAATCCGACGAGCATCATGATCCAATGCACATCGACATACCATTGCTGTACGGCGATCAAAATCCCTACTGTAGCGACGACCTTGCCGAGTTCGCCGATGAAAAATCCGGCAGCACTGGCGCGACCGCTGGCGGCCGCCGCTTTTAGTCGCACAACGAAAACCAGATTGGGCAGCAGATAGGCCAAACCGCCCAACAACGCGGAATACCCTCCCCTTGCTCCCGCAAATCCAACCCCCAGCGCCGCAACAACGAGAATCAACCCACACTGCAGCAATATTGCCTTGAGCACGTTGACCACCTCAGCCGTCGCGCAAACACCAAGCCGACCAAGTCAGACCAAGCCGTAGTCGTCGCACGAAAAGTCGGCCATTATAAGAAGATATTCGTGCAGGGTCAATGGTATAAGCGCGAAAACTTTGCCGCACGCCTGTTCAAAACCACGCCACACCAAAATAATCACTCAACACCTCGGTGGGGCTGACCTCATCCTGAAAGCCCAGCGGCTCGATATAGCGGGCATAACCGCGCACCCGCGCGCGGGTCAAGTCGGCCTGATAACCCTCGCGATGCAGGACAATCGCATTAAAACCCAAACCGAAACCGGATTGGCCATGAGTGGCAACTGACATCCCGCAGTTTGTACCATGCATTTCTGTCATTCCCGCCCAGGCCGGAGTCCTGGGGTTGTGAAGCATGCTGGGTGCGTGTGAAGGAGGCGCGATGCTGAGCATTTTTAAATCTGGAACCTGAATAACACTGTCGTACCCCATCGAAATTCCCGTTTACGACCAAAGTGTTGCAAAAGAGCTGGCAAACAGCAGATTCATAATGATCTGGAACATGAGATTTCATTCAAGCCGCTTGCAGCGGCAAGCCGATGATTTCGCTGATCTTGAAATCATCCGAAGCGACCGAGTACTCGCCATGCCCATCGCTGGCAGTCACATGCACATGGAGGCTGCCCTTGGCATTTGTCGGAGTCGTGCCGCTGAAAGTCTGAGTCGCCGCGTCAAAATTGAGCCAGGTCGGCAGTGCTTTGCCGCTGAACAAAGTAGCCGTGTAGCTCAGGGTATCGTTGCGGTCGGCATCGACAAAGCTGCCTGAGGGGATTCGCCACGAGAAGGCTTTGCCCTTGGCGAGTTGCACGTTGGCGAGAGGATGAACCCGGTCAGGCGCATCGTTGGTACCTTGAATGCTCACCGTCAACGCGCCATTGCTGCGCTGCGAGCCATCGCTCGCCTGGTAACCGAAGATGTCCGTAAGCGTCTCACCCGCGCCCAAGCCCTGCACCCTGGAGGAAAAATTATCGAGCACATACGCGTAGCCGCCATTCGACAGCAGTGTCAGCACACCGTATTCGCCGCGCCGGATACCCGGATCGGCGACACGCAGACGCTCGCCTTCCGGAGCACGGTCATTGGATAGCACATTGCCCCAGGTCAGCAGCTTGCGATCCTCGATCACGCTAGCCACATCGGGCATAGTGATCGGCACTTGATTCGCGCCGGGTTCGATTGCCAAGGTAAAACTCTGGCTGGCCTGTGCGCCCGCCAGGTCGGTGGCCGTGGCCCGCAGGGCATAGTTACCGGTCGAAGCTGGCGCCGGAATGCCATTGAAAATGCCCGTCGTTGCGTCGAGAGCAAGCCAAGCGGGCAACAGACTGCCATCGGACAAAGTCGCCGAGTAAGCCAGAACATCCCCCGCATCGACATCGACGAAAGCCGAGCCCGGCAGTTGCCAGCTCAGCACCGTACCCACGCGTCCGACCTGGTTGGCAAGCACCGTGCCGATTTCGGGAACGTCGTTGACGTTGGCCACACCGATAGCGAAAATCTGGTTAACCGAAGAACCTGCCACATCAGACGCCGTCAAGCGCACCGAAACACCACCGACATCGCCGTTGGCGGGTGTGCCGCTAAAAACACGCGCAGCGGCATCGAAATATAGCCACGACGGCAACGCGGAACCATCGGCCTGGGCTGCAGCAAGCGCGAGCGTGTCGCCCACATCCACATCGCGGAAAGCCTCCTGCGGCACGGTAAAGACGAAGGAGCTATCCTCGGTCGCCTGCTGATCGGCCAGCACAATGGCGACTTGCGGCGCATCATTGGCGTTCGTCACCGAAAGATTGAACGCCTGGCTGATCGAGACACCCACCAGATCGGTCGCGGTCAGCGCAAGACGCCATTCACCCACGTCGTCATTGCCCGGCGTGCCGAACAAAGTGTGCGTAGCGGCATCGTACTGCAGCCAACCGGGCAGCGCCTCACCCCCCAACAGCGTCACCTGCATCAAAACGTTGCGGCCATCGACATCAATGAACGGGCTGGGCAACAGCAGGCTGAACGCCACGTCTTCCAGCGCCACCTGATCATCGATCAGAGGAGCCAGTTCCGGTGGCTGATCCATGAACTCACGCAACGTGACGACTGAACCATCGGCAAACTCGAACATATCGATCACCGCACCGCCGTCCGCGCCATCCGGTGCGTAGTGGCTCACGCGCACGACATCGCCCTGGGAGCCGTAATGGACCAGCAAGTCATCACCCTCGACCTCCAGCCGCACCTCCTCGCGGGCGATACCCTCGCCGAAAATCAGCACGTTGCCGATCCCCGCATCGAGCTCATCCTCGATGAGGTCTTCGCCATCGCCCAAATTGAACACGTAATTATCACGCTGTGCGCCACCCAGCAAGACATCGCCGCCCCATCCGCCCGTGAGCACATCCTCGCCCTCGCCGGAGACCATGAGATCGTCGCCATCGTAGCCGTAAAGACGGTCGTTCACGTTGGTACCATCGAGCACATTGCCCGCGATGTCGTTGTCGCCTTCGACCACGAAGATCCAGGACACCAAGGTGGCGTAATCCACCGCCGTACCGTCGGCAAACTCGAAACGCTCGACCGCATGCGAGCCCAGCACATCCTGCGGATCGAAACCGGACAGCCGCACCACCTCGCCGTTATCGCCATAAGGGAGGATCAACGCATAGCCGCCATTGTCATCCGCATCGAAGCGCAAATTGTTGTGCAGGGTATCCGGATCGATGCCCGGGCCGAAACGCAACACATTGCCGACCTCTTCCTCGGCCACATCATCGATGCTGACCATGCCGTCGCCCAGCCTCACAGCATAGGTGTCGTTACCGTCCTCTCCTGCCAGCCAATCGTCGCCAGGCGTCGCCTCGATCAGGTCGTTTCCCTCGCCTCCCCGGATGCGATCCGTGAGCGCGGTTCCACTGAGGGCATCGCTTTCATCCGTGCCAGCGATATCGAAACCGCGTTCGAACAATGCTTGGTAGCCCACTTCATCACCATAGGCACCGAAGCGGAAACGTTCCACGGCATGTGAACCCAACGGGTTTTGCGGGTCGAAGCCCGAGAGGCGCACGTGGTTGCCGGTATTGTTGAGAGAGAGAATCAAAAAACCCTCCTGATCGAACGACAAACGCACATCATCGAGCGTCGTGCCCTCGGGCAGCACCAGCGTATTCGGCGCATCGGCGTTTTCGCTATCGATAAGAGTGTCAGTGCCCGCGTCGGCATGGACGAGATACACATCGCCGCCCGCGCCGCCGCTCAAGATGTCGTCTGCCTCACGGCCTTCGACCCAATCGGAAAGCAGAGTACCTGTCAGCACATCATTGCCGGACGTGCCGATGATATGCACACCGCGCGCCAACAGCTCATCAAACGACACGCCGACATCCGCCCCGAGCAGTCTGACTTCCGTAATCGGCATAGGCATCCCCGCTGCGCGCGGATCGAACCCTTTAAAGCGGATCGCATCGCCTTCCGCACTCAAACGCAGCAGCAAGTCGCCTCCGTCGAACTCAAGCTGCAGCGCGTCGATTCCCGCATCGACCTCGACGTGATTTGTATCCTGCGCGCGCCAGGTTTCAGCAATCAGCGTCTCCGTCGGGCGACCATCCCGGTCAAACTCGACACGGTAAGTATCTGAACCCGCACCACCCACCAGACGATCCGCGCCGCCGCGGCCATTGAGCGTGTCATCCCCGTCGCCGCCAATCAACGTGTCGGCAAACGGCGTGCCCTCAAGCAAACCGCCTTCATCGCCTGCCGTCTCGATCGTGCCTCTGATCTCGATGAGTTCGGCCACCACCTCAGTACCGTCGGCAAAGCGGATGACATCCACCGAACGGGTCTGCGTTGCCCGATTCAGCTCGAAGCCCCGCAGAATCACCCGATCGCCGGGCTGATCGGCGAACTCGATCACCAGATCGCCGTTCTGCTCCGAATAGCGCAGGTTTTGCGGATCGATATCAGAACCGAAAGAGAGAATGTTGGGGGCATCATCGTCAATGACAGTATTTCTGTAGCCGCTTTCAGAAGCAGAACCATCTTTTTCGTCGCCCCCATTGATCGCGAAGTGGTCGTCGTCGATGACCACCTCACCATGGCCACGCTGATACCAATAAGTATCGCCGCCCCATTCGCCATGCAACCGATCGTTGCCGATGCCGCCGATGAGCTGGTCTGCTCCCCAGCCGCCATGGATCACATCGTCTCCGGCATTGCCCTCCAACACGTCGTCACCCACGCCGCCGTGCACCAGGTCGTTGCCGTCGCCGCCCCGGAGAGTGTCATCGCCTGCCAGACCCAATACATGGTCATTGCCCGCACCGGCCTCCAGCGTATTGCCAGAGGGCGTGCCGTAAAGCACGTCATCGCCATCGGTCGGAGTGTTGTTGGCAAGATAAGCAGTCGCCAACAGATCGCCCGATTGCGCGTAAGCCACCGCCTCCAGGCCGCCTGCCGAAGCCACCGTATCAGTCCGCTCGAAGCCCGTGCCGTCAAACGCCAGCGGCGTTGCCGTCGTTGCCGAGCGCAAAACGCCGGCATGAGCCTGCAGCCAGCCTGAGAAGTCAAAGACGCGGGTTTTTCCATCGGCATCGATGAACTGGATATGCTCCAGATCGCCCGGCAGATCGTTGATGCGTGCCTCGTCGAGCGTTACCGAGCCACCTGCGCCCGAATCCAGCAGCAGCACCACGCGACCGTCATGATCCAGCGCGACGGAGAGCATCGGCAGCGTCACCGTCGCTCCAAAGGACAAAGTGTCCGTACCCTCGCCCGCGTGCAGCCGATCGTTGCCATCGCCCTCGTTGAAGACAATCACATCGTCGCTCGCGCCCGTGTTCAGGTCATCGTTGCCGCCTTCTCCGGCAACCATATCTTCCCCCACCCGGGAGAAAACCTCATCGTCACCGCTACCTGCGGAAACCTGGTCATGCCCGGTTCCCAAGTCGATGCTGTCGTTATTGCCGCGCGCCTGCACGACCAGCGGCTGATTGGTGTAGTCGGAAATCCTATCGTCAGCCTGGCTGCCGATGAGTTCGGTTGGATCGGCGGGATCATCGCGATGCTGCCAACCGATCTTGCCGCCATCGGCACGGCTGATCAGCTCGGCCAACGTCCATTCGTCGCCACTTCCCAAGGGGGCATCCTGCGGAGCATCGTCAAACCGGAAATATTGCAGCGCGCCGCGCCCCAGATCGCTCTCATCCTCGCAACGAATAAGCAGCGCATCATTGCCGCCTATGCCGATGACCAAGCTGCGGTATCCGACATCGCCCACTTGCCCAATCCCGGCAAATTGACCCAATTGCACCGTCACATCTTCCGGCCGAATGCCGGGCGCGAAAACCACAGTGTCGTTGGCCAGAGCCCGGCTTGCGCCAAACGCCGTATCCAGACCCATGCCCGGAGCGATGCGGTAACTGTTGTTCCCTGCGCCGCCATGGAGCGAATCGCGGTCGATGCCGCCATCCAACGTGTCATCGCCCGCTTCGCCAAAGAGCTGATCGCTCCCCGCGCCGCCGCTGAGCACGTCATTGCCTTCGCGGCCATAGAGCAGGCTGTCGCTTCCAGAACCGGAGAGCAGATCATCGCCCGGCGAACCGTAAAGGGTTTCGCGGTCTCCGTAATGGAGGACATTGAGCTTGGCCAGCACATCATTCACATTGAGTCGCGCGCCATTGTCAAAATCGAAACAGTCGATGCGCTGCCAACCGACCAACCAATCCTTGATGCACACCGCATCGCCTGAAGCCGTCACGCTAACGATCAAGTCGTTGCCGTCGCTGGTAAAGCCCACATCATTCTGACCAATACCCGGCTTGAACAGCACGCGGCCATTGTTCGCCTCGATCACGTCTTGCCCATCGCCCGTGCCAAAGCGGTAGGTGTCATAAC
>JAGOVA010000106.1 GCA_018061005.1 Sterolibacterium sp.
TGGAGCAGCGTTTTCCTGACCCTGCAGCCATTGAAAAAGAGGCGGACAAAAAAGCCTTCGCGAAACTGTTTGGCGAATATTTGCGCGTTGAAAATGTGCTGCAAAACTACGATGAATTCGCCAGCCTGAAGGATTTGCAAACCGTCGACATGACCGACCCTGCGGCGGTGGAGGCGTTCAAGGCCAAGCATTATCTGAGCGATGACGATCTGGTCGCGCTGCAATCCATCACGCTACCTGCTGAGCGGAAAATCCAGGACTATCGCTCGACCTACAACGATGTACGCGACTGGTTGCGCCGGGAAAAAACTTCCGCCGAGAAGGAAAAATCCACCATCGATTGGGATGATGTGGTCTTTGAGGTGGATCTGCTGAAATCACAGGAAATCAATCTGGATTACATCCTGGAACTGATCTTCGAGCACAACAAAAAGATCAAGAGCAAATCGGAGCTGGTGGACGAGGTGCGCCGCGTTATTCGCGCCAGCTTGGGCAATCGCGCAAAAGAAAGCCTGCTGGTTGACTTCATCAACCAAACCGATCTGGACCAGATTGGTGACAAGGCCAGCGTAATTGACGCTTTCTTCACTTTTGCCCAAGCGGAACAGCAGCGTGAAGCACAAGAGCTGATCAGCGCCGAAAATCTGAATGCCGAAGCGGCTCGGCGCTATATCACCACCTCGCTCAAACGGGAATTTGCCAGTGACAGCGGCACAGAGCTCAATGCGGTGCTGCCCAAGATGAGCCCGTTAAACCCGCAGTACCTGACCAAAAAGCAAAGCGTGTTCCAGAAGATCGCGGCTTTTGTTGAGAAGTTCAAAGGCGTGGGCGGCGTGATATGACCCAGCGCAAACCACCCCAGCCACCCAAGAAAACCGAGGTCTCCATCGTTCGTTCTTCGGCGGCGGAATACCTGACCTTCATCGCCGCCAGCGGCCAGGGCGGCGTGGAAGCGGTGTACGCCGAAGAGAACGTCTGGATCACCCAGAAAATGATGGGCTTGCTCTACGACGTGAACGTGCGCACGGTGAATGAGCACCTGAAAAAAATCTTTAGCGACAACGAGCTGCAGGAAGATTCAGTTATCCGGAAATTCCGGATAACTGCCTCCGACGGCAAGAGCTACAACACCCAGCACTACAGCCTGCCTGCCATCATCGCGGTGGGCTACAAGGTCAATTCCGAGCGTGCGGTGCAGTTCCGCAAGTGGGCCACGGGCATCATCGAGCAGTTCACCATCAAGGCCTATGTGATGGATGATGAGCGCATCAAGGCCGGTGGCTCGGTGCTCACCGATCAGTATTTTGAAGAGCAGCTGCAGCGCATCCGCGAAATACGCCTCTCGGAGCGCAAGTTCTACCAGAAGATCACCGACATCTACGCCACGGCGATGGACTACGACGTGACGGCGCAGGCCACCAAGCGTTTTTTCGCCACCGTGCAGAACAAGTTGCATTGGGCCATCCATGGCCAGACCGCTGCGGAAGTGGTCTACCACCGTGCCGACGCCGATCAGCCCAACATGGGCTTGACCACTTGGAAGGATGCGCCTACGGGCAAGATTCAGAAATTCGATGTGGTGGTGGCCAAGAACTACCTGACCGAGCCCGAAATGGCGCAACTATCCCGCCTGGTCAACGCCTATCTGGATGTGGCCGAGGACATGGCGCAGCGCAAGATCCCGATGACGATGCAGGATTGGGAGACTCGCCTGAACCGGTTTATCGAGGCCACCGACCGCGAGGTGTTGCAGGACGCAGGCAAGGTCACCGCAGAAATCGCCAAGGCCCACGCGGAAAGCGAATTTGAGAAATACCGTATCGTGCAGGATCGGCTGTTCCAGAGCGATTTCGACCGGCTGCTCAACCAGATTGAGCCCAACAGTCAACCGGAAATCGATGAGGATTAACGGTCAATGGCCGACTCGTCAGAGCTTGCAGCCATTCAAGCCGAAAATGCCCGCCTGATCGCGCTGCTCGAATCTCACGGAATCGAATGGCGGGTGCCGCCACAGCCAGTCGCAGCTGCGGCTCAAGAACCAGAACCATCCCGCCTTTCCACAGCTGAAAAGGTGGCGCTGTTCCGCCGGCTGTTTCGCGGGCGCACCGACGTGTACCCAATCCGCTGGGAAGGCAAAACCTCTGGGAAATCAGGCTATTCACCTGCCTGCGCCAACGAGTGGCGCGCCGGTGTCTGCGAAAAGCCGCGCATCAAATGCGGCGATTGCAGCAACCGCCTGCTGATCCCGCTGTCGGATGCGGTGATATACGATCATCTGGCTGGCGAGCACACGGTCGGCATCTATCCGCTGCTAGAGGATGACACCTGCTATTTTCTGGCAGCCGATTTTGACGAGGCCGACTGGCGCGATGACGCGCGAGCCTTCATGCAATCCTGCCATGAACTGGGTGTTCCGGCTGCGCTGGAAATCTCTCGGTCTGGGAATGGCGCGCACGCGTGGGTGTTTTTCGCCAGCCGAGTTTCTGCTCGTGACGCCCGTCGCCTTGGCACCGCCATCATCAGCCACACCTGCTCGCGCACACGACAACTGAAACTGGAATCCTACGACCGCCTGTTTCCGAACCAGGACACGATGCCCAAAGGCGGCTTTGGCAACCTGATCGCCCTGCCGCTACAGAAGTGGCCTCGCGAGAGTGGCTGCAGCGTCTTCGTCGACACTGAACTGCGACCCTATCCGGATCAGTGGGGATTCCTGGCATCTATCCAACCGATGGTCGCAAACGATATCGAGCCGACCATCTTGCGGGCCACGGGCGGGGTTCATCCACTGGACGTTCCCTTTATCGACGAGGAGGATTTGGCCACCCCCTGGAAACGCGAGACCACGTCAGCCAAAAAGTTGTCCGTTCCGATGCCGAAATCGTTGACGGTCACGCTGGCCAATCTGATCTATTTTGAGAAGGCTCAGTTGCCACAGGCATTGGCCAATCGCCTGATTCGGCTGGCGGCATTTCAGAACCCCGAGTTCTACAAGGCCCAAGCCATGCGCATGTCGGTGTGGGACAAGCCACGCGTCATCGGCAATGCGGAAAATTTCCCGCAGCACATCGCCTTACCTCGCGGTTGCCTTGGTGCCGCGCTGGATCTGCTACGCGATAACGGCATCGCCTGCGACCTGCGCGATGAACGCTTCGGCGGCGAGCCCATTGATGTCTCCTTCGTCGGCACTTTGCGTCTGGACCAGGAGGCCGCAATTGCCGGAATGCTGAGTCACGACAATGGCGTGCTGTGCGCTCCGACAGCTTTTGGCAAGACCGTGACCGCAGCAGCGATGATCGCGCGCCGTGGCGTGAACACCTTGGTGCTGGTGCATCGAACCGAGTTGCTCAAGCAATGGCAGGAACGTCTGCAGGCTTTTCTGGGCGTCGGCAAGGGTGTGGTCGGCACCATCGGCGGTGGCAAAGCCAAACCCACCGGCAAGATCGACATCGCCGTCATGCAATCCATCTCCCGCCAAGGCGAGGTCAATCCCTTGGTCGAAAATTACGGGCAGGTGATCGTGGATGAGTGCCACCACGTCGGCGCAGTGTCATTCGACGCGATCCTGAAACGGTCCAAGGCCAAATACGTGCTGGGCCTGACGGCAACGCCCATCCGCCGTGATGGCCAGCAGCCGATTATCTTCATGCAATGCGGGCCGATCCGGTACACGGCGGCCAAGCCTGCCGGTGCGCCTCACGATTTGGAAGTGCTGCCGCGTTCACGCATTACAAGGATCGACCTGCCGACTGATGCAGGCATTCAGGACGTGTTTCGGCATCTCGCCAATGACCAGACCCGAACGGAAGCCATTGCCGCCGAGGTGCGTGATGCCATCGGGCAGGGACGCAAGGTGCTAGTTCTAACAGAACGCACAGAACACCTCGATGCGATCAAGGCGGCACTCGATGGGTTGGAGCCGGTGCCCTTCGTTTTGCACGGTCGAATGTCCAGGAAGCAGCGAGCGGCGCTGGTTGTAGATCTTGATGCACTGCCGCCTGACGCGCCACGCGTTCTTCTTTCCACCGGCAAGCTGGTTGGTGAGGGCTTCGATCACCCGCCGCTCGATACGCTGGTGCTGGCCATGCCAGTATCTTGGAAAGGCACGCTGCAACAATATGCCGGGCGCCTGCACCGGGAGCACGCCAGCAAGACCGACGTGCGGATCATCGACTTTGTCGACACCGGTCACCCGGCACTGCTGCGAATGTGGGACAAACGACAGCGCGGCTACCGGGCGA
>JAGOVA010000058.1 GCA_018061005.1 Sterolibacterium sp.
GCATATCAACCTGACCGGCGATTACCTATGGCGCAGCAGTGCCAAGGTCGGTGCGGGGAAGTTCAGGCCATTGCGACCGCTGCCACCGGCTTAGCGTGCTTTATTTTCCGTTTTCTGAGACGACCCCGCGTCGCACTCGGGCGCAATCATTACCTCTGGCGGTCAGGCTCTGGCTACCATCGCGGGTCTGCCTGACGATGAGGATGACGGCGCGTTGAAGCCTTTGCCAGAGCGCCTGGTCATGGAGCTGACGGCCCACCGTACCCTCGCGTTGCGCGAGGCCATTGGGCGGTCGCCGGATGTCGCCCTGACGCTGCTGCTCTTGAAGCTGGTCACTGATACCTTCCGCACCTCTGGAGCATCAGGTGGCTGCGTCGATGTCTCTGTTCGGCATGTCTATATGTCGGCCCAAGCGCCTGACCTGAAGGACAGCCCGGTGGCCAAGGCGGTCGATGATCGGCATGCCGCTTGGGAGGCTGATCTGCCGATTGGCGATGACGCTGTCCTCTGGGACTACCTCACGGCCCTCGACCAAGGCAGCCGTTTGTCCTTGCTGGCGCATTGCCTCAGCTTTGGGATCAACGCGCTGCAGGAAAAGGTGAACCCCTATGGCGCGGGCATCTCCGCCTCTGGCCTTGCCCGCCGCATGGTGCAGTCGGACATTCTGGCCAAAGCGGTCGATCTCGACATGGTGGACGCAGGTTGGGAGCCGACAGTGGACGGCTACCTCAACCGCGTGCCCAAGGCCCGGATCCTTGAGGCCGTGCGTGAAGCCAAGGGCGAGGGCACCGCGCAATTGCTCGATCACCTGAAGAAGGGCGAGATGGCGACCGAGGCAGAACGCCTGCTGAAAGGCTCTGGCTGGCTGCCGGAGGCTTTGCGGCGCGCGGACTTGGTCGCGTTCGATGATGCGACTGCGGCAGAAGGGCAGGGGGGGCCGGTCGACGATGCCGATGGCATGGTCGCCGAAACGCCTGACGAAAGCGAGATTGTCGAACTTCCGTCCTTCCTGGTGGCCGATTTGCCGGTTCTTGAGGCGTCGATGATGGCTGCAGAGTGAAATGTGCCCCGAGGGCGGGGAAACCCGCCCTCATTCACCATAGAACACAACATAATCAATAAGATGAGTGCGAATGCTCGTATTCAGAATGAGGAATCATGTCTGCATCAACCATCATCGACACCGCGCCCTTGGGCGCGCTTATTCGCTACACCGACGGCAGCCCCAAACCGCCCGCGCGCTTCACAAAAAAGCTGGCAGCCTGGGAACGCTCCAACGGCGTCGGCCGCCTTGTGAAGAAGGAACCGCCCCGGGCCTATCCGACCTGGACCGCTCCGGCCTCCTTCACTCTCCATGAGGGCAACTTCTCCTCCGACGGGGTGATCCTTGTGACCATCATGCGCAGCCACTCGGCCGACAGCCTTCTGATCTTCGAGGTGGCCGAGGAGCCGAAGCCCGGGCAGATCCGGGTGCTTCTGGACTTTGGCGGCAACATGGAACTGCTGCACCTGGCTGAGTCTGTTGGCGCGGCGGAGCTTTGGATCGCCAAGGAGGGCTATCGCAACGCGCGGCTCGAGATGGTCGGTGAAGATATCAGCGAAAGGGCAGGGAAGGCCAACATCGCCGCTTGAGTCACCGCAGGTACTTGGCCCGGCCATTGCACTCCTGCAGTTTGGCCGGGCCTCCTATCGACAGACCAGAGGCATTGGCATATATTGCCAATCAAATGGAGTTTTCGCATGGCCACACGCAACGTTGTTCTGACCGAACCCCAAACAAAGCTGATCGACGATCTGGTTGCCTCGGGCCGATATCAGAACGCCTCTGAAGCATTGCGGGCCGGTCTGCGTTTGCTTGAGCGCGAAGAGGCCGAGTTTTGTGACCTGCGCGCAAGGCTGACGCGTGGTGTGCTGGAAGCCCGGGAAGGCGCGTTTGCGCGCGGGGCGGGCGAAGAGGCATTTGCTGCGGCTTTTGGCCAGCCGATCATCAGAAAAGGGCATTGAAGTCGCATGCAACCCGATCGTGATTTGCCCGGTTTTCTGCATCTTTTGCCCCTTCAACGTGAGGGTGAATGGCTGCACATGTGCATCCGCCACCGCGAGACGCCCGAATACCTGATGGAGAAGGTGGCCCTTGATGATCTGATCGTCGATGCGCTGGTCGAGGAGGATACCCGGTCGCGCATCCGGGTTCTTCCCGATGGCATCATGGTCTTGCTCAAAGCCATGCACCTGCGCGGCGAAGACATGGCACGGCCCGAAGACATGGTTTCGATGCGGATCTGGCTTGGCAAGGACAAGGTCATCACCACGCGCGAGGCGGACGTAGACCCGATCCTCGAAATCGCTAGTCGTCTGGTTCAGGGGGGTGGCCCTGACACGCCTTCCGCATTTCTTGCCGATCTGATCGCAGAGCATCTCGACGAAGTCGAAGGGCAGGTCGAAATGCTTGAAGACGACACAGACCGGATCGGCGTCCTTGTGGCGCAGCACAAAACAGAATTCGCCTGCCCAAACATGGCGGATACCGAAACCCGGATCAGTGGCTTTCTGCGCCATCTTGGGCCGCAGCGCCCGGTTCTGGAAACTCTGTCGACCCTGCAACATCCCTTGCTTGATGACCGGACGCGTTCGCGGTTGGAGGATTCGTTGAACCGGCTTTTGCGGTTCTTGGAAACTCTGCTCAACCTGCGCGAAAGGATCGACATCCTGAACGATCAGGTCACCCGAATACAGGATCGCAAGCTGAACAAAAGCTCTTACGCCTTTGCCGTTGCCGCGACCATCTTTTTGCCGCTTGGTTTTGTGACAGGGCTGTTCGGTGTCAATTTGGCGGGGATCCCCATGAGCGGAAACCCATGGGGATTTTTGATATTGGCAGTTGGGTGCGTCGCTTTTTCTGCGCTGCTGCTGATTCTGTTCCGCTGGCGCGGACTGTTGTAGGAAAAAAGCGGTCATGCGCCGGGTTTTGCTGGCTTGGAATGGTGTTCTACCACCTTGGCGACGATTACATCATATTCAGTGAACACATCCGCTTTGCCCCGTTCTTTGGCGTATTTGTGTTCAGGGTGAGCGTCCCATTCCTCGATAGCTTCGAAGTCGCTGAAATAGCCAATCAGAACTCTCTCGCCATCCTCGGCAGTAAAGACCTTGTGGCTGATGTAACCCTTCAGTCCTTTGACGATGGTCACCATCCGGGCGTAAAGGTCATCAAATTCTCCCCGAAAACTGGGGTCGATACGGTGGCGGAAAACTTCGACATGCAGCGTCATGTGTGACGGCTCCTTTTGGTGGGGTTTTGGTGACTCTTTGGACCGGCTAAAGCATCCACTCGACCGGAAGCAGCCCGATCACCCAAAGCGCCATTCGCTTTGTTGCGCTGCTGCCCGGTTCGGTCGTCAAGGAAACGGATGCGCCATCGTCTTCGCGGCTGTGCCATTCAAGGCGACCATCGCCGCTTTTCACAACCTGCCAGGCGACGGTTTCAAGGCCCGTGTCAAATCTTTGGGTCATGTGTGTGGCCAGCGCCTTGCTGTGCACCAAGAACCCCATTTCGCAGTTGAGAAAAGCCGAGCGGGGGTCAAAATTGAACGAGCCGACAAAGACCCGATCAGCGTCCAGCACGAAGGTCTTGGCGTGCAGACTGGCGGCCGAACTGCCAAGAAAGCCCAACTCGGCGCGGCTCGCCTGACCGGGGGCTTTGCGCATTTCGTAAACCTCAACGCCAGCATCCAGCAAGGGGGCGCGGTATTTTGTGTAGCCGGCATGAACGGGCAAGACGTCTGTCGCTTCCAGCGAATTGGTCAGGGTGCGCACCCTTACACCTGATTGAGCGGCGGCCGTCAGGATATCGGTGCCGGCATCGCCCGGAATGAAATACGCCGACAGCAAGTCAATCGAATGCTCTGCATCGCCGATGATTGCGGTCAGCTTTGAAAGCATCAGCTTTTCGGGCGCAACCTTGCCAAGCCCCTTGGGGGGATCATCGCTTACCAAAGCAACTTCGACCCATTCGACCTGCAGCGATGACGCAACAAGATCGGTGATCAGCTTGCTGCTTTGGATGGCCCCCAGATACAGACCCCATTCAGGCGCAAGGGCTATGGCCTCGGCATCTGATTGCAATAGCGACAATGCCCCGGGGTCGGGCTGAACCAGAAGCTCATGAGGATAGGCTGACAGGCTGTTCCAGTAAAGATCAAAGTCCGCATCCACGTCCTGCGCGGCGTCTCCCATCAACATCAGATCGAAATCCGAATATTGGGTTTCTGCGTCAAAGGAAAAGTAGATGTCCCCGATATTGCGCCCACCGATAATTGTTACGGCGCTGTCCACGGTGAAGGATTTGTTGTGCATCCGGCGGTTAAGACGGAAGAAATCGAAGAAATACGATGCAAGTCGTGGATCGCGCAGATTGAAAGGGTTGAAGACCCTTACCTCGAAATTCTCTAGCTGATTGAGGGCCGCCAGTTCGCCGTCAAGATCAGAGGTTCCGTTATCGTCCACCAAAAGACGCACCCGGACGCCCCGCTCGGCCGCAAGCCGCAGTTCTTGCAGCAGCGGTAGTCCGGTGTTGTCATTTTGCCAAATGTAATAACGTGCATCTATGGACTGCTCTGCCGACCGCGCAAGTACCACCCGCGCTGCATAAGCCTCTGCACCACGAAACAGCGGATATACTCCGGACAGGCCCGAATTCTGGTCCGCAAGTGGGCTGATCTTTGCGCCCAGCGTTGTGTCAGCAGTGATGCCAAGCGCGTAAGACGTGCTGCGCCCATCAAGATCGGGCAAACGGAAAACCAGCCCTGCAATGAGGATCAGGGCAGTCGCGAAAAAGGCCAGTATCGCGATCAGTTTGGTTAACCTGCGCAGGACCCTCATTTTTGCTTCGCGATCCAGTTTGACAGGGGTGTCGACGTCAAGCCATGCAACAAGATTGACAATCCGACCGTCAGGGAAACGCATGCGATCAACTCTGCCTCATTGGGGAAATCAAAGCTGTCTATCATCAGCATCGTAAACAGCAAGGACGCCAACCCACGCGGGCCAAACCAGCCCAAGAACAGTTTTTCAGACGACGAAAGCCCTGTGCCGGTAAGCGAGATAAAGATTGGCAACATGCGCACAACCGTCAGGAACAGCACCGCCAAAGCCACGTTAGAAACGCTGGCATGCGCGATCCCGACGGGCAAAAGAAAGGCACCAAAGGCCAGAAAGGCCGCCATCGTCAACAACTGACCAGCACCTTCCATGAACTCGGAAATGAAATGGGCACCGTGCTTATACGTGTTGCCGAAAACCATCCCGGCGATGAAAGCCGCGATAAAGCCGTTCCCCCCCACAAGGTCCGCCAACACATAGGCGGTAAAGGCAGCCAGAAGAAACAGCACTGCCCCGGCAGATTTCTGCATGACCTGTCGGTCCTGCGCCCAGCTCATCGCGACAGCAGCCACCCAGCCGACCACTATCCCCGCAACAACGCCCAGAACAACTTCGCTCACCGCCTCCCAGGCAAGGGCGGCACCTGACAGATGTTCAGAGGCCATCGACGCAAGCGAAGCGCCCAGCAACACAAAAGGCAGGGCAAGGCCATCGTTCAACCCGCTTTCGACATTGATGGTCTGGCCGATATGGGGCGGAACCTTGGGGTTGACGACTACGGCCTGCCCAAGGGCTGCATCCGTAGGGGTCAGCACCGCCGCCGTCAGCAGCGCCATGGCCAACCCCGCCCCGGGGTTCAGCAAGGTGACAACGACAGTGCCAAGCGCAATGGTCAACGGCATCCCGATCACCAACATGCGCGCCGGAAGCATCCAGTCCATCGCAAGCTGGCGAAACCGCACATGACTGGCATCAGCAAACAGCACAAGGATCAGCGTCACCTCTGCCAACAACTTTTTGCCTTCATGTATCACCTTTGGTGACACGCTGGCCTCAAGCGGGCCTGAAAGCGCAAAACCAACCACCGTGAACAAAAGCGGAAGAGTCAGAACGGTTTTCGAGATCGCGTTGCTGAACAAGGAATAGAAGGCGAACGCCAGTATGATCAGCAAGGTCTCAAACATGGCTCAAGGCTCCGGACTGAAGTTTGGAAATCTTTGCCGCAACAGCGCCAGTTTTGGTTCGATGTAGGTGTCGCAAAACGGGCCGCCGCGGTTGTTTTCATAGTAGTCCTGAAACCGCGCGTCTGACGGTTTGAACATGCGGAATGGCAAGACTTGAGTCACAAACGCGCTGTCAGAGTCTTGCCCAAGGCGGTCGATGATCTGCGCGGCCTTGATGCCGCTCTCGGCCTCGTGAACATAGACCGCACTACGATATTTGCCCCGCATCTTGTGATTTGAGGTGCTGGCATGGGTCAGCAGATGGGCCAGGATCAGGTCTTCAAAACTTATGCGGCCAGCGTCCCATGTCACGGAAACGGCCTCGGAATAGCTGTCATGCGGGGCATCGGCCGAAATGAACCCCTGGCGGACGTCTGTAACACCTGCAAGCGATCGAAACACCGCCTCGGTGCACCAATGACAGCCGCCGCCAAAACCTGCGGTTTCTATCATCGTCTATACCTGAACCGGAATGGCACCCTGCGCCAGTTTCAACCGGGTCCAGAGGTTCATGTTGATGATGATGGCGGCGATTTCGGCAATCGCAACCTCATCAAAGTGTGACGCAAGCGCGGCATGCTTGGACGGAAAAGCCGCTAGATCATAGGCCGTCAAAGCCTCGCAATAGGCCAGTGCTGAACGTTCGGCATCCGAAAACATCGTGCTTTCGCGCCATGATGGCAAATGCGCAATCTTTTCAACGCCGATACCACGGTCATTTGCGGCCTTGCTGTGCAAAATCAGGCAATAGGAGCACGGGTTCAACTGTGCGACCCGTAGCCGCAAAAGCTGCGCCAACCCGGAATCAATGGACAAATCAGCGGTGTATCCAACCGCCTGTGCCATTTGCTGCGCAATAGCATGAAATCCCGTCAAATCGGGGTCAAACCGGGTATTTTCAAATGAAACCATAGCTCATCCTCCTAAACCAAACTTCGACCGCCATTCGGGCCGGGTAGCAGCGACCCGCCGCAAGAAAGAGCAGGTCAAACGGATTTCGTGTGGGCGATGCACAACCGCATCAAATACCTCTGCCGCGAAACGGGCGCCCAATCCCGTGCCGCGCAGAGACGGATCAACCTCGATGTGGGCCATCACCATCCTGTCACCTTGCCAGTGGTAGCTGACAAAGGCATCCACCGGGGCCATGTGACGGATGAACCGTTGGCTGGCCTCATCATGGACCAAGCCAGGATCATATAACCCAGCGCGGGCCAGTTCCTTGTCCAGTTCCGGCAGCTTTGGGTTGCGCACCTTGCGACCGGCAATCTGGAAGGTCGGAAACTTATCCGCACTGCCTGCAAGGTCGGTCAGCCTGCGTGCAGCATCCGGGTCCTTGTCAACTTCGGCCATCTCATAGTCAAGCCCACGCTCTTCAAGGGCTGCCTGGTAGAACCGGGTCTTGGGGCAGCGCGTTTCGCCGAACAGCGTGATGTCAGCCATCTGCAGCCTCCAGCGGCTTCAGCCCGGCCAGGATCGTCGGCAGGAACTCCGCCACGGTCGGATGAACCGGCAGGGCCTGCTGCATGATCCGGTAACTTGCGCTCGTAGCCATGTAGTTCGTCAGCGTGGCGATGATCTCGTCACCCGCTAAACCGAAGACGGTGGCGCCTAAGAAACGTTCGCTTTCGGCATCGACGATCAACCGGATCAGGCCGGTCGTCTCTCCCTCTTCTTTGGCTCGGCTCACGCGTTCCATCGGCATGTCCGAAATCAGGATGCGCTTTCCCTTCGCCACCAGCGCCTGCGCCTCGGCCCGGGTCAGCCCGACCCGACCAAGCGGCGGATCAGTGAACATGGCATAGGTTGTGACGCGGGCATCCGCGCCCTGCCATTGATGCAGGTCCGTCAGGCCATCTCGGTGCGCCAGCACAATTTCATGGTCGTGGTAAGCCGTGTGGGTAAAGGCCCCGCGCCGGTTGATGTCGCCCAAGGCCCAGATGCCCGGAACGTCTGTTTTGAGCTGTGCGTCCGTCGCGATATAACCCCGCTTGTCGGCGGCAAGACCCACCGAGGCGAGATTCAGCGCATCGGTATTGGGCACCCGGCCTGTGGCGAACAGGATATGGCTGCCGGAAAGCTCCGTCTCATCCTCGAGCGTTACCAGAACACCGCGCATGGACCCGCCAACCGAGCCCACTGACGCATTCAGGCGCAGGTCGATGTCCTCGGCGCGCATGATATCGGCGATGATGACCGACACATCGGCATCTTCGCGCTCCGTCAGACGGTCAGCGCGGTGCAGGATCGTGACCTTGGCCCCCAGACGCCGGAAGATCTGGCCGAGTTCCAGCCCAATATAGGACCCGCCCACCACGATCAGATGATCCGGGCGCTCGGTTAGCGCCAGAAGACTGGCATTGTCCAACGGCATGATCGTGTCGATCCCCGGAACCGGTGGCAAGAAAGGCCTCGTGCCGGTGTTCAGATAGACCTGCCGCGCAAGCAAGACTTGATCGCCCACCATGACACGGAAGCGGCCATCCTTCTCACGCCCGTCCAAGCGGCCCCAGCCGCGGACCAGAGTCACACCTTCGGTGTGCTCAAGCCAACTGGTCAGGCCCTCGCGGGCGGTGTCCGAACGCGCCCGCATCCGCGCCATGGTGGCTGGAAAGTCTATCTCGACCGGGCCGGTTGTGACGCCGAAATCCGCAGCGCGGCGCGCCAGATGGGCAACGCGCGCCGACTTGCGGAGGGTCTTGGTCGGCGTGCAGCCGGTGTTCACACAAGTTCCGCCAAGACGGTCGCCTTCGACAAGGGCCACGGTTTCGCCCCGGCGAGCAAGGCCCGCTGCCAGAGAGGGCGCCGCCTGCCCCGAGCCGATGATGATGCTGTCGAATTCCGTCATGATGTTCCTGCCCCTTGTTTTCTGTTCCGATGTCCGCTGCTATTTCACGCCCGCCCGGAGCCGTTGTAGGGGACGTGCTGCAACCGGTCATCCTTCAGCACTTTGGTGGCCAGCCAGACATATTCCTCATCGGTCGTGTCATACCCAAGCATGGTAAACCCTTGGCCAAATGGACAGGCCGGGAAATCGGGGTACCCCACCCGCAGGACATAACGGGCCGGATCGGCATTGAACTCGGTTTTGCGAACCTTGCGCACGCCGTAGCGCAGATCGTCGGCATTTGATCCTTCGACCACCGACGCAATCGCGCCAGCCCGCAGCTTGTCGATCAAGTCCCCCGGCGCGCCTTCGCCCTCAAAATCCAGCGCATCCACCAGAAACCCGCGCGCGGTGCCGTTGTCCACGTCCAGCGCGTAGATGTTCGACGCATCGCCCGATCCCGCATCGGTTTCGAACCGCAACTTGGCTACAACGGCAACGGCTGCCGGATCGACCGGCAATCCGGTGCTTACGTCCACAAGTTTTCCGCCCTGAATACGGAAGTCGTGGGTGAACCCCATTTCTGACAGCTCGTTCAGTGCGGAAACGGCATCTTTTGCTTCAATCTTCAACGTCATTCTTCCTTCTTCCGGATTTCGCACGCTGGTCGCGCTGGCACGACCTCAGGTGCCGCAATAGGTGGTGAACGTCCCGAAGCTACTGGGCGCGGGGCGGGCATAGTCCTCCGCTCCCGCCTCTTGCTTGAAAGGCGCTGTCACGAGCCCGAGCAGACGGTCGAAGGGGGCCATGTCGCCCGCGACCGCCGCCGATAAAGCCGCATCGACCAGATGGTTGCGCGGGATATATATCGGATTCACCTGATCCATCAGGTCGGCACGGGCCGTCTCGGGGATGGCCTCGTCGCGCGTCCTGCTCAGGTAACGATCCACCCAAGCATCGAAGCCCGCAGGATCTGCAAAAAGGGCACGCACTGACGTGACGTTGCCGCGCACAAAGGCACCCATGGCCCGAAACAGGCTTGTGTAATCCACCCCTTGATCTTGAGCTGCTGACAAAAGATCGTTGGCCAGTTCCAGATCGCCAGGCAGTTCTTTAAAAAGGCCCAGCTTGGCCCGCATCCCCTTCAACCAAAGCATCTGGTAATGGGCTGGGAACGCATTGATCTCGTTCGTCAACTGGCGAACGGCGTCTTCGCTGTCGTCGGGGTTGACCAAGTCGATCAACGTCTCGGCGAAGCGTGACAGGTTCCACTGCATGATCGGCGGCTGATTGCCAAAGGAATAGCGTCCGTGTTCGTCGATGGAACTGAACACGGCCTTTGGATCATATGCATCGATGAAGGCGCAAGGGCCGTAGTCGATGGTCTCGCCGGAAATGGTCGTGTTGTCGGTATTCATGACCCCGTGAACAAAGCCCACATGCACCCATTGTGCGATCAGCGACGCCTGAGCTTCGCGGACCCTGCGAAAGAATTCCAGATACTTGTCGTCGCGGGCAGCGATCTCGGGGAAATGGCGGTTGATGGCATAATCTGCCAGCTGGCGGACCTTTTCCACCTCTCCCCGCGCGGCAAAGAACTGAAACGTGCCCACCCGCAGGTGCGAGGAGGCAACCCGTGCCAGAACTGCCCCCGGTTCGGGCCCCTTTTGCCGCATCACCGCTTCACCCGTTAGAGTTGCGGCGAGCGCCCGCGTCGTTGGTATCCCCAACGCATGCATCGCTTCGCCGAACAAATATTCGCGCAGCACCGGCCCCAGCACCGCCTTGCCATCGCCGCCACGCGAAAAGGGCGTGCGCCCCGATCCTTTCAAATGGATGTCGCGCCGCTGTCCCTTACGGTCGATCACTTCGCCCAGAAGCAGCGCTCGGCCATCTCCCAACTGCGGAGAGAAACCGCCGAACTGGTGCCCGGCATAGGCCATGGCTAGGGGCACGGCAGCTTCGGGTGCCACGCCCCCGGTCAGCATGACCGCTCCCGGTCCAGAGGTCAGGGGCTTGCCATCAAGCCCCAATTCGGCCGCAAGGGCCGTGTTCAGCCGCAAGACTTCCGGCGCAGGGGCCCTAGAGCCGGTCCATGGCACATAGAACCCCTCAAGATCGCGGGCATAACTGTTGTCAAAGGCAATGACGGGTAGTTGTTGCATGGGAACTTTCTCGGAATGATCTGACTTGAAGGGGTCTCAGGCAAAACTCAGGTCGGCGTCATCCGCCCCGAGCGCGGCAAGGAAGCGGCGCGCGTCCAGACGGAAATCAGCATAGACAACGTTCCCTGCCGGATCGATGATGGTGAACCAGGGCGTACCGCCGGAACGGTAATCCTCCATGAAGGTCGGATAGCGTTCGCCTTCAGGGGGCAGGTCCTGACCAAAGGGAATGGCCAGCCCATAGCGTTCTTGGTTCAGCCGCAGCTTGTCGAATGTGTTTTCTTCGGCACCCTCAAACACGGTCTGGATGACGGCAAAACCGAAACCCTTGTCCTTCAGTCCGTCGTGCAGAAATTTCAGGGTCGGAAACCCGCGCGAATGACAGCCGGGGCACCAGTCCTGAAAGCAGAAGATTACCTTGTAACCCTGCCCCAAGTCGGCCAGGCGCACAGGTTTGTCCATAGACATGCCGTCTGCGTCGATCCACTCGTTCACTCGCAGTTCGCGGGCCTTGTCGTGCAATCCACCGAAAGCCATTGTGTTTCCTTTCTGCCCCCAAGGGCCTCAGGCTGTTTCAATGGGATCACCTTCGAATGATCCCACAAGTTCTTCCACGCGTTGCCTCACCACACCTTCCGGCCGTCTATTCAGAATGGCTACCGCGTCCGACGCGTAGCGAACCCCGTCCATATCGGTTGCAAACCTCGCACCGACATCGATCCGATTTTGTGCCGAATTCAGCTTCAGCCAGCCTTTCGCAATCATTCCGCTGATCAGAATATCCACCAGAAGCTGATCTCCAGGCCCCGCGGTATTGATCGCCAACGGCACCGTTTTCTCCTGGCTCTGGCACTCTTTCCCGGTAATCCGCAGCCGTACGTTTCCCGCAGATTCGGCATAGACCCAGATCGGTCGGCCTACCTCTTCGACGATCCGCCCTGCCGCGCGAAGACGGCGGTATTCCGGATCGCCATCAAGCGCGGGTGTCGCGCGATCGCGCAGAACCCGCAGACGCAGTTCCTGTGTCGGCCAGGCAGCACGAAGGAAGTGCATCACGTCCAACACCTCTGTCGAGGCGCCAAGGCAGGTCACCTCCCACCCTGGCTTCAGGACCCTCGCAATGGCCTCTTCATTGTCGTAAAGCGTCGTGAACGCCGTAGGCCCCGCATCCACGCCAAAGCGCTGGTTTGCCGGGCCGCCGGTGGCCACGTCCACCCGGTCCGCCTTGATCACCTCGCCACTGGCAAGTGTGATCCGGAACTGGTCATCTGCCCGTGACAGATCGGTGGCCAGCCCCGTAATCAGCTGCACCTGCACCCCGTCCTCGACAAGCTTCGCCAACCGCTCACTGCTGCGTCGGGCAAGATAGCGGCCATAAATCGCGCGGGGCGCGGCGAAGTCGCCGAATGCCCCTTCAGACAGCGCCTCAGACCAACGCCGGACGTGAAGCGGCTGCGCGACTGCGATTTCGGGAAGCAATACGGGCCATTCTGCCGCCAGCCAGTCGGCAAAGCCCTCTGTCATCTCGCCGTTCGGACGATCTAGCAGATAGGCCAGCCGCCAGGGATGGCGGGCATCGTGGTCCGCATAGAACCGCCCGGCCCCGAACCGGTGGACATTCGGTCCGATCAAGGTCAGCCGGTCGCCCGGCACCAGTCGGGCGACCGACAGAAAGGCCGCGGCGACTGCACCGTCCCCGATAATTGCCAGGTGCTGTCGGGCGCCCATGGCTTATTCTGCAGCGGCGCGCTTGGGCAGGACCCAATCGGGGCGGACGAAATGGCACGTGTAGCCATGCGGGATACGTTCCAGATAATCCTGATGCTCTGGCTCGGCTTCCCAGAAATCGCCTACGGGTTTCAACTCGGTCTTCACCTTGCCCGGCCACAGACCCGAAGCCTCGACATCCAGGATCGTATCCTCTGCCAGCCGTTTCTGGTCGTCAGACGTGTAGTAGATGCCAGAGCGATAGGAGGTGCCACGGTCGTTGCCTTGCCGGTTCAGCGTGGTCGGGTCGTGGATCTGGAAAAAGAACTCCAACAGTTGGCGATACGACATCTTCGCCGGATCGAAGATCACCTCGATTCCTTCGGCGTGGGTGCCGTGATTCCGATAGCTGGCGAATTTCACATCGCCGCCGGTATAGCCCACGCGGGTGTCAATCACGCCGGGCAGCTTGCGGATCAGATCCTGCATGCCCCAGAAGCAACCACCCGCCAGAACGGCACGTTCGGTCATCACTTTTCCTCCACTTGAATCAGATATTGCCCATAGCCCTGAGCCTCCATCTCGGCCCTCGGCACGAAACGCAGGCTGGCCGAATTTATGCAGTATCGCAGGCCGCCCTTCTCGCGAGGGCCATCGTTGAAGACATGGCCGAGATGGCTGTCGCCATGCTTGGACCGGACTTCGACCCGACGCATCCCGTGGGTAGTGTCGGAAAGCTCGGTCACATTGTCGATCGGCTTCGAGAAGGCGGGCCATCCACAGCCCGAGTTGAACTTTGCGGACGACGCAAACAGCGGCTCACCCGAGACGACATCGACATAAATGCCCGGCTCGTAATGCTTGTCATATTCCCCCGTGAAGGGACGTTCGGTGCCGCTTTGCTGCGTGACCCGGTATTGTTCTGGGGTCAGTTTGGCTATGACGTCATCAGTCTTCCGGTAGGTCATCATGGTTCTCCCGGTTCAATTTCCATGAGCGGAAGATAGGCGATTGCCCCAAAAAACGCCAATAGCGGGGGGCTATAGTTGTGATAGCCGCGCGAGGACGGTGGGCTTTATCCGGCCCAGTCGAACTGTCGAGCCATGGTCAGGATCTGGCGCGCTTCGCGTGGATTGCCCGAGCCCGAGACGGCAACAAGAGACACCTCGCGCGACAGATCCAGCCCCGCCACCGGGCGCAGCGCAATGCCCCCGACGATTGCCGAGCGTTCCGGCAGTGCACATATCCCCACACCGGCAGCGACCATCTGTTGCAGCCAGTCTTCGCGCTCAGAATGAACGCGCGGGCGCATGACGATGTTGCGATCCATAAAATGCTTGATCAGCGCAGACCGGAATTCGCAATGCAGCCTGTCCAAGTAGGGTTCCTCTGACATTTCGGCGGGAGTTATCTCCGCCTTCCGCGTAAGGGAATGGTCAGCCGCCATCGCCAGGCGAAGGCATTCGCGGAATAACGGCAGAACGGTCAGTTTCATGTTCGGTTTGGGAGGGTCGGTCAGAAGGCACAAATCGTACCGGCCCGAAAGAACCTCGGCCTCAGCTTCGCCGGGCCGCATCGGGAAGAACTGCAACTCCACCATCGGCAATTGCGTCAGGACGTGGCGCCAGAAGCCCGCCATCACTGCTGGGGCTATCGTAGTGGCGATCCCGATGGCCAGCCGCCGCCGCTGGCCCATGACAGATGTGTCGACAATCTCTGAGACGGCATCCAGACTGACCTGAATACGCATGAACTCAAGCTGAATATCTCGCCCCAACGCGGTAAGCCGAGTGTCTTTGCCATCCCGATACAAAAGTGGGCCGCCCAACTCTTCTTCAAGCCGTTGGATCGCGCGCGTTAGGCTGGGCTGGGAAACCCCGCTTTGTCGTGCTGCCTCGGTAAAATTCAGGGTCTGAGCAAGGTTGAGGTAGTATCGGATCTGATTAAGGTCCATTGCGAAGCGCCTGTCTTCATTAGTCTTTGCCGCTGATATCTATTACAGAATATCTCGGGATTTCCATGGGCAAAAGCCGGCTCCAAGCTCCTTCCACTTCGCCAAGAGGCGGCAACGACACCCTTTCCTGGCCTGACAGATGATAATCTATCCGGCCCCCACGGTGATCGGTCGCCACATTCGAAATCGTCCCTGCCCTGTTACTTCGCGAATCAACCCATGCGCTTCCATCCAGGCAAGGTTTCGCTGGATGGAAGCCCGGCTGACTCCGATCAGAGTCTCGACCATTGGGGCGGAGACGAGCGGCCATTCGATAAGTGTGGCACGCAAAACCGGCGGTGTCTTGCCCGAGAGCGATGACATCTCGGACCGTGCCCGCGCCGACCACGCCTCAATTTCGTCCAAGTGCCGCATTGCTGACAAAGACGCCGTCTCCATCCCGTTGAGCCAGCGCGCCAGCCGTTCGGCAGGCAGGCCTCCGGCACGCAGGCCCCCTGCCCCGCCCATGGCTAGAGGCACGAAGACAGCCCCCTTTCCCTCGCTGGCCGCGATGCGCGCCGCCGTGACCGCCGCTTCCATCCGGTCGCCCTGTTGCCCGAGGCCCGCAAGGCTCCAGAGGTGAAACCCCATGCAGGCGCGTGTGATCGGGTGCAGGTCGGCGGCTTGCGCCATCAGGTCAAGCCAACCGCCCGCGCGATCCGCAAAGGGCTCGGCTTCATCCGCCATGTTTTCAGGGTCACGGCGATCGAGGAAAGCGGACAGGTCCACCTCTGGGCCGGGACCGCCTGTAAGACGCCGCAACGCCCATCCGACACGCGCGAGCGCCGCGGTGTCGTCCTGAACTCCGGACAGGCGCATGGACATCCAGAGCGCCAGCCGATCCGGGCTAATTCGGTCGCCCATAAACCAGCTGAGGTCTGCCGCCTCCATCATCGCGAGCCTGTGCCGCCAGCCGTCCGGGCCACGGTGCAGACGGTCATCCAGCGCGCCAATCCGGCCAGCCACACGGGCGAGATGGGCGGAATTGCCTGCCTCTGCCTTCCGCCAATCGTCGAGGACTGCGGTTTCACGCAGCTCTGCCCTCGGTCCGGGCGGCAGATAATCCGGCTCCACTTCCATCGGACCGGGCAGGAACCACAGGTCGTCTTCAGACGTCTCTTCAAGCCCTTCCGCATCCACTAAATGATCGTTTGGCGGACAAGGCGACTGGCATCAGCCGAACAGCTCGCTATGGGAGCCAAGCCGCGCCAGTCGCAGGGTGTCGGCGTCGGACTTGCGGTAGATCAGCAGCAGGTCGGGCTTGATGTG
>JAGOVA010000012.1 GCA_018061005.1 Sterolibacterium sp.
GCGTCATGGCTTCCCTATTTGGCCTTGCCCCGGATGGGGTTTGCCGTGCCGTCCGCATTACTGCGTCCGCGGTGAGCTCTTACCTCGCCATTTCACCCTTACCTGGCCTCCCGGAAGAGCATCCCTCACGGGACTGCTCTTCTAAAGAGGACTTTGCCGCCTTGCGGCGGCGAAGTCCTCCGGGAGGCCATCGGCGGTATCTTTCTGTTGCACTTTCCGTCGCCTTGGGTCGCCGCTTGCGCGACGACTTATAGCGCCCGGCCGTTAGCCGGCATCCTGCTCTACGGGGCCCGGACTTTCCTCCATGAGCAAATGCTCACAGCGACTGCCTAGCGAACTTCCACCCCGAAGTCTAGCAGGTTGCCGGAACTCCCTACCATTTATAACCCAGCGAAACTCCCATCATGCGCGGCTCTGTCCAGCCCGCGACCCGATAAAAACCGGCCACATCGACATGCGTAGTTTCCTTGCGAAGATTGCCCAGGTTACGCACCCACAACGAAGCTTCGGCCTTACCCGGGCCACCGAGCGGAATACTGCTGAGCAACAAACGGGCATTGATCATCTGCAAGGCGGGCATGGTGGATTCTGCTGCCGAATTGCCCACGGCCACATTCGTTCCCACCGCCGCACGCTGACCGTGATAATTCAGGTAAGACGGCGTCATGCTGTAATCAACAATCCCGCGCAGCGTGCCCCAGTCGGTGCGCGCCAGACGACCATCCAGGTTCAGGGTCAATTGATGCCGTGGCGCGTAAGAGGCCACGGTGTTTTCCGCCACATTCACCAGCGCACCATACTGGTTGAAGGTGTCGTATTCCTTGAACTTCATGTGCAGATAACCGTAACTGGCCTGCAGCCGCCAGCCATCCGCCAGCTGATAGAAGCCCTCCACCTCAAGCCCTTCGCTTTTCAGCTTGCCCGCATTGACCGTCACCGGCGAAATCCCGCCCGGCGGCAACTGGTTGATGTGGTAATCATGCACATCGGTTGAAAACAACGTGGCATTCAGCTGCGCCTTGCCATCGTTGAAAACCGATTTCACCCCCAGTTCAAAGGATGTCGAGTTTTCCTGATTGAACGGCCGCAGCGCTTGCGCTGCCGTTTCGGCCTCCAGCGGAAAACCGCCACTCTTGAAGCCCTTGGCATAACGACCAAAAACGGTCAGTTTTTCGTTCAGTTTGTATGAAAGCGCAGCCACCGGGGTGGTGGCCGAAAAACTGGCCGTAGCCGCCTGCGGCGCAAACCGCTGCGTGGCCGCCGGATTGCCGAGCGGCCCCTCAGTACTCCACAGGGAACCCTGCCGCTCCTCCCAGCTACGGCGCACCCCCAGCGTCCCGGTCAGATCACGCATCAGTTTGTAATCCAGTTGGCCATACACCGCCTTGGCATAGGTCTGCGTGCGGTAATACAGCCAACGCTCCTTGGCCGGTGCAAAGCCAAAGGTGAAGTACCGCCCCATCTGATCGGTCAGCGTGGCTCCATCATCCTTGAACGAATACAGCCCCGCGACATAGTTCAGCCGATCGCTGCTGCCGATCCACTGCACTTCGTGCGAAGTCGTATCGTAATAGGTGTTTTTACCCGCGCTGAAGACATCGACCGGCGAGCCATCCAGGTCAAGCATCTCCTGATAATGCATCTTGCGCTTGGCGACGATGTATTTCACCGTGTTGCCCGGATTCAGGACATAACTGACGATCAGCGACTGGCCATTCACATCCAGCTGGGTGTAATTTTCACGCCCAGGGGTGCTGGCAATCGACGACGGGTAACCACTATTGGCATACGGCGCGAGTGCCGGACGCAGCACATTGCCAAAAATCGGATTCAGCTTACCGGTGTAAGAAGCCGGATACAGGCTGGCATACCCGTTCTCACTAAGCAGGCTCAAGGCCGTCGGGGTCTCGTTGATGTGCGTGTGGTCGTAGGCATAATCCACCTTGAACGCCGGGCTGATATCCAGCCCCAGCGCGACACGTTGTGCCTGGCGGTTACGATCATTCCACTGGCGGCCGTTGGTCGGATTATCCACCGTGCCATCGCGCTGTTCATCGCGCAGCGAGAACCCCATCCGCAGCATGCCCATTTTCGGCAAATCGAGTGCAGCACGCACCACCTGATGACCGTACGTCCCCATCTCAACGCCGACATTGCCACCAAACTCACCCGATGGCTTGCGGGTAATGAAATTGATGGCGCCGCCCTCGGTGTTCTTGCCAAACAACGTGCCCTGCGGCCCACGCAGCAACTCGACCCGTTCGAGATCCAGCAAATCGAGCAACGCCCCCTGGGTCTTGCCGACATACACGCCATCCAGATACATGCCGATGGCGTTGTCTGACCAGATCCCAGGCTGCCCGCCACCGATACCCCGGATCGACAATGCCGCAATCAGCCCCGCCCCCGGCTGGGCGGCCTTGACGGTCACATTCGGTGCCAGCGCGTTGAGATTGCCCGCATTCTGGATCCCCCGGTTTTCGAGCTGACTGCCCGAAATGGCGGTAATTGAAATCGGCACATCCTGCAGCCGCTCGGTGCGCTTCTGGGCGGTCACCACCACCTCTTCGAGCACTTCTTCCGCCAGTGCCTGACACGAAAATGCGGCACCCAGCAGCAAGGGCAGCACACGCAGGGAACTACGAGGGAAACGACGGGATGTTTGCATGAGCGTCCTCCTGAAATTCATTATGAAAACAACACACGGCGATGAACTGCAGACCGACGCATACTACTGGCTACCGGCAATCTAGGCGACACGGCCACAGCCACCATCCACACAGGCTGGCATCAGCCCTTCGCCCCATGCACGCGCAACACCTCCTGCAGCAGCTCACGCCATTCCCTGACCGCCGGGTCGCTGGCACCATCAAACGGTGCTTTAGGATGCGACTCGTCAAAATCCCCGTAAATCAAGCCCACCGGCTGGTCATCCACCACCAGCGTCAGCAACATCACTGAACGCGCACCCACCAGCGCAGCGTACCATTCCGGCATATATTTCGCATAATTTTCTGCCTGGGTGTCAGCAATATAGTGATCCGCTTTCTTGTTGAAAATCAGTCTGAAAATATCCGCCTTCGCACCCTGGCAGCGAAAACGCAAGGCAATCGGCCCAGCATTGCGCCCCACCCCCGCCACCGCCACCAAGCCCGACGAACCATCCGGCAGACACAACAGGCTGCGGCTGAAATCATATTTATCGTGTAATTGCCGCAACACCTGCTGAAACACCTCGATCGGCTTGCGCCCTTCCATGTGTTTACTTTCCTGCGCCAGACTATCCTGCGCCGACAGCACATCATGCACGCGCTCCGACGCCTTGCGCAGCAGGATGCGCGCATGCGCCACATCACAGGGCACGCCCAGCTCACCCAGTAACTGATCCGTCTTGAGCAAGGACTGCTCAATCCATTCACGCACCTCGACATCCTTCAGCCGCAAAACCAGCCGGAAATATTCGGTCTCCTTGACTATCTCGATTTTCTCGCGGCCTTCGGGCAGGCGAAACAGGATATCGGTGACAGCACGAGCATACAGCGCAGCATACTGATGCCACTCGAGTGGCGTATTGACACTACGCGGCGGTGCTTTTTCCTTGCGGATGCCGATACATTTCTGCAGCACATCCGGCAAGCTCCAGTGTGCCGCAATAGCCGCGCCGACCTCATCAAAACCAACCCCCAGCGTCTGGCGAATCGCCTCATCTTCGGTGATGTTCTTGTCCGCCTGCAAGGTATGGCTACGCTCAATCTCGGGATACAGATGATAAAGCGCCATCATCCGGCCGATGTTTTGCATCAAACCACAGACCTGCGCCTCCTGCACACTGTAACGCGCGCCATTGACCCGGGTAATCTCCGCGCACAACAAACTGCAGAAATGCGCCGCCACAATTTCAGCATGCAGGTAACGCACCTGCGGGCTGCCCCCCAGCGCATCCAGCAAAGACAGGGATAGCGCCGTCGTCTTCACCGTATTCAGCCCCAGAATGACGATGGCCTGATCAATCGTAGACACGTTGCGCCCACCCCGCGCATGGTGGCTGGCATTCGACAGCCGCAACAGCCGCGCCGTCAACGCCGCATCGCGCAAAATAGCAGCAGCAATCTGCCGCGCATCGCCGTCACCCGAGTCCGTCAGACTGGAGATCAACTGCACCGCCGCGCCCAACCCCGCAAAGCCCGGGCAGCCATCAATCGACCGCAACAACCGTGGCAGGGTCGCCTCTTCCTGAGTATTCATACGCAATCGTGTTCACTCAATCGTTCAATGACAGACCGGCGATTCTATACCTGCCGGATGCCGTCATCACTTTCATACATGCAAGTCACTCCCCCACAGATGATGAACCGAGCGCCCACCCCCCATTACACCCATCTCAAACATCCGTCACTCAAGTGGCAGCAACTGGTTTGTTCGCTACGCTCATCGCGTCCAACCGTCTCCGGTTGTTGTTATTTCACATTAAAATCACCCAATTGTTAGATTGTTAGATCGTTATCAAGGAACCGTCATGCCCAACCGTCACAAGACACTGACCCGCTACATCATCGAACAGGATCACCTGCACCCGGGTGCGTCCGGCGACTTTTCCGGTTTGCTGAGTTCGCTGGCCACGGCCATCAAGATCATCTCCAACCAGGTACAACGTGGCGCGCTGATTGGGGTGCTGGGCAATGCGGCCGGTGGTGGTGAAATCAACGTACAGGGTGAAGTCCAGAAGAAACTCGACGTACTCAGCAATGACGTGATGCTGCGCGAAAACGAGTGGTCGGGGCATATTGCCGGGATGGCTTCCGAAGAAATGGAAGACATCTACACCATCCCCCAACAATTCAAACGCGGCAAATATCTGCTGATTTTCGACCCGCTCGATGGCAGCTCCAACATCGACGTCAATGTCACGGTCGGCACCATCTTCTCGATTCTGCGCAGCCCGCACCCGGAAGAAGCGGTCACGCTGCAAGACTTTCTCCAGCCGGGCACCGAGCAGGTCTGCGCCGGCTTCGCGCTGTATGGCCCGGCGACCATGCTGGTGCTAACCACCGGCAACGGCGTCGACTGCTTCACACTCGACCGCGACGTAGGCGACTTCATCCTCACGCATCCGCAGATGCGGATCCCTGAAGAAACCAAGGAGTTCTCGATCAACGCTTCCAACGAACGTTTCTGGGAGCCACCGGTCAAGCGTTTCATTGGTGAATGTCTGGCGGGTAAAACCGGGCCGCGTGGCAAGGATTACAACATGCGCTGGGTTGCCTCGCTGGTCGCCGAAGCCTTCCGCATCCTCACGCGGGGCGGCATCTTCCTCTACCCGCGTGATCACAAAGACCCGAACAAGCCCAGCCGTCTGCGCCTGATGTACGAAGCCAACCCGATCTCTTTCATCATTGAACAGGCGGGCGGATTGTCGATCACCGGCCGCGAGCGCGTCATGGAATTGCAGCCGGAATCGCTGCACCAGCGCGCACCGTTCATCTTCGGTTCCAGGAGCGAGGTCGAACGCATCCAGCGTTATCACGCAGACTTCGACACGCATGGCGACACGGGCAACTTCGATTCGCCGCTGTTTTCCTCGCGCTCGCTGTTCCGTGGCGAAACGGCACAATAAGCCCCGCCACCGCGATGTCCCTCAAACATCCCATCATCGCCATCACCGGCTCCTCTGGTGCAGGAACCAGCTCGGTCACACGCACTTTCCAGACCATTTTCCGGCGTGAAAACATCACCGCCGCCTTTATCGAGGGCGACTCCTTCCATCGCTATGACCGCCTCACCATGCGGCAGACGATGGAAGCCGCCGCCCGTGCCGGGAATCTGCATTTCAGCCATTTTGGCCCGGAAGCCAATCTGCTGGCCGAGCTTGAACGCCTGTTCGAAGCCTATGGCAAAAACGGCACGGGGCGCATCCGCCAATACCTGCACGACGACAAGGAAGCCGCCGCCTGGCGACAGCCTGCGGGCACCTTCACGCCCTGGGCTGACCTGCCCCAGGGCAATGACCTGCTGTTTTATGAAGGGCTGCATGGCGCAGTGGTAACCGATACCATCGACGTTGCACGCCATGTCGATCTGCTGGTGGGTGTGGTGCCCATCATCAATCTCGAGTGGATCCAGAAACTGCACCGTGACAAGGCCACCCGTGGCTATTCCACCGAGGCCGTGGTCGACACCATCCTGCGGCGCATGCCCGATTACGTCAATTTCATCACACCGCAATTCGCCCGTACTCATGTGAACTTCCAGCGTGTGCCCACGGTAGACACTTCCAACCCCTTCGTCGCGCGCGACATTCCCACGGCGGATGAAAGCTTCGTGGTGATCCGCTTCGCCGACCCCAAAGGCATCGATTTTCCTTACTTGCTGTCGATGATCGACAACGCTTTCATGTCACGCGCCAACAGCATCGTCGTCCCCGGCGGCAAGATGGAACTGGCCATGCAGCTGATCTTCACGCCACTGGTGCTGCGCCTCATGGAAAACCGCAAACGCGCATAAGCCACCCCACACGCACAGGATCACCACAGGATCACCACATGCTCATGCAAGGAAAAATCTGTCTCGTCACCGGTGCATCGCGTGGTGTCGGCAAGGGCATCGCCCTGGCACTTGGCGCACAGGGAGCGACGGTCTACGTCAGCGGCCGCAGCCTGGACAGCGCCACTGAAAGCGCACTGGGCGGTACCCTGAATGAAACCGCCGCCGAAATCACCGCACGCGGCGGCTGCGGTATCGCCGTGCCTTGCGACCACGGCGATGACGCATCGATCCAGCGGTTGTTCGAGCAGATCCAGCACGAACAGGGGCGACTCGATCTTCTCGTCAATAACGCCATTGCCCTGCCCGCCAGCCTGACCGCAGTCGCACCGTTCTGGCAAAAACCGCTCGACGAACTGAGCCTGCTCGATGTCGGCCTGCGCTCCGGCTATGTGGCTGCCTGGCACGCCGCCCCTCTGCTGATCGCCAGTCGCGGCCTGATCGCCTTCACCGCTTCCTTCGGCGGCACCTGCTACATGCACGGCCCGGCTTACGGGGCAGGCAAGGCGGGGACCGACAAAATGGCACACGACATGGCGCATGACCTCAAACCCCATGATGTCGCCGTGGTCTCGCTCTGGCTGGGCTTGGTCAAGACGGAACGCACCAACCAGGTCTGCGGTGCCAAACCGGAAAAATACGGCGCAGCCTACAAAGTGGCCGAATCCCCCGAGTTCCCGGGGCGCGTCATTGCCGCCCTCTACAACGACCCGGCGCGTCTATCGCACAGCGGCACCATCCAGGTCGTGGCTGAACTGGCCAAACACTACGGCGTGACCGATCTGAACGATCGCCAGCCGCCGTCTTATCGCAAGGCATTGGGCCCGCCCACCGTGTTTTCAACTGCGGTCGTGGAATAAAACCCTCCCACCCCCCGCCGCGCCCGCAGCATCCAGCACCATTCTGGTGCCAACGCCCGAAACTGATGCACGCGCGGGCAGACATCCCGCAACAACCTGCGTAAACCCTCGCCAATACACGGTGTAGCACGCTGGCACGGCGATTGCTTAGTAGCCTTCTGACCATCAGGCTCATACGCAATCGAGGTGCAGAAATGAAAAAACTCAAACTGGTTCTCGTCGGTAACGGCATGGCAGGCTGCCGCACGCTGGAAGAACTGCTCAAGCTCGCGCCGGATCTTTACGACATCGTCGTATTTGGCGCAGAACCCCACCCGAACTACAACCGCATCCTGCTCTCGCCGGTGCTGGCCGGTGAAATGACGTTGCAGGACATCGTGCTCAACGATCTCGACTGGTATCGGGATCATGGCATCCAGCTGCACCTGAACAAAAAAATCGTCAAGATCGACCGCCGCGCACGCAAGGTGGTGGCCGACGATGGCAGCGAGGAAGACTACGATCGCCTGCTGCTCGCCACCGGCTCGAATCCCTTCATGCTGCCGGTGCCCGGTAAGGATCTGCCCGGTGTCATCGCCTACCGCGACATCAAGGATACCGACGCCATGATCGCTGCAGCCGAACACGGTGGCCACGCGATCGTCATCGGCGGCGGCCTGCTCGGGCTGGAAGCCGCCAACGGCCTCAAGCTGCGCGGCATGGATGTCAGCGTGGTGCATGTCTCCGACTGGATCATGGAACGCCAGCTCGACAAGACGGCGGCCAAGATGCTGCAACACTCGCTCGAGGTCAAGGGGCTCAAATTCCTGCTCGGCAAAAACACCAGCGAGCTCATCGCCGGTGCGGATGGCCGGGTGGCCGCCGTGCGCTTCAAGGATGGCGAAGAAGTGGCAACGCGTCTCGTGGTCATGGCCGTCGGCATCCGCCCGAACAGCGAACTCGCCGAATCCGCCGGGATCCACTGCAATCGTGGCATCGTCGTCAACGACACCATGCAGACCTACGATCCGCGCATTTACGCCGTCGGCGAATGTGCCAACCATCGTGGCACGGCATATGGTCTGGTGGCACCGTTGTTCGAGCAGGCCAAGGTCTGCGCCAATCACCTCGCCCAGTTCGGTATTGGCCGCTATGGCGGATCGGTGACTTCGACCAAACTCAAGGTCACCGGCATCGACGTGTTTTCCGCTGGCGACTTTGGCGGCAGTGAAGGCAGCGAGGAGATCGTCCTCAGCGACCCCGGCGGCGGCATTTACAAAAAGCTGGTGGTGAAGGACAACAAGCTGGTTGGCGGTGTGCTCTACGGCGACACCAGCGACGGCGCATGGTATTTCCAGATGCTGCGGGATGGCCAGGATATCCATGAAATCCGCGATCACCTGATGTTTGGCGGCGCGGGCGGTAATCGCCACAGCGGCGACGCAGGCCACGCAGGGCAGAACAAGGCCGCCGCGATGCCCGATAGTGCCGAGGTCTGTGGCTGTAACGGGGTTTGCAAGGGCACCATCGTCAAGGCCATCAAGGAAGAAGGACTATTCACCCTCGACGAAGTTCGCAAGCACACCAAGGCATCCAGTTCGTGCGGTTCCTGTACTGGCCTTGTCGAACAGATACTCGCCTCGACCATCGGCGGCGCCTACACGCCGGCCGACACCAAGAGCAAACCGGTCTGCGCCTGCACCGAGCGCAGCCACAGTGAAGTACGTCAAGCAATCCGGCAGCACAAGCTGCTGTCGATTCCGCAAGTCATGCACTTCCTCGAATGGGGCACACCCGACGGCTGCGCCAGTTGCCGACCCGCACTCAACTATTACCTGATCTCGACCTGGCCGCATGCGGCTGAAGATGATCCGCAGTCGCGCTTCATCAACGAGCGTGGCCACGCCAACATCCAGAAGGACGGTACCTATTCGGTCGTGCCGCGCATGCTCGGCGGCGTCACCACTCCCGCCGAACTGCGCCGCATCGCCGATGTTGCCGACAAATATGCCATCCCGATGGTCAAGGTCACCGGCGGCCAGCGCATCGATCTGCTCGGTGTCAAGAAAGAAGACCTGCCCAAGGTGTGGAAGGATCTCGACATGCCGAGCGGTCACGCCTATGGCAAGAGCATCCGCACCGTGAAGACCTGTGTCGGTTCAGAATTCTGCCGCTTCGGCACGCAGAACTCGACGCAGATGGGCATCGACCTCGAAGAAATGCTGTTCGGCATGTGGAGCCCGCACAAGGTCAAGCTCGCCGTCTCGGGTTGCCCGCGTAACTGTGCCGAAGCCGGCATCAAGGATATCGGCGTGATCGGTGTCGATTCAGGCTGGGAAATCTACATCGCCGGCAATGGTGGCATCAAGACCGAAGTGGCCGAGTTCCTCTGCAAGGTCAAGACGCGCGAGGAAGTGCTCGAATATTCCGCCGCCTTCCTGCAACTGTATCGCGAGGAAGCCTTCTATCTCGACCGCACGGTCCATTATGTGCAGCGCGTCGGCCTCGATCATGTGAAGAGGAACGTCGTCGACGATGCCGCGCAGCGCAAGGCACTCAACGACCGCCTGCTCGATGCGCTGAAGGACTACGAAGACCCATGGAAGAAAGCCGTCGAACAGACCCCCGCGCAACCCTTGCGGCGTCAGTTTGAAATCATTGAAATTGCTCAAGCATAAGGAACACTCTCATGAAAGAATGGAAACTGATTTGCGCGGTCAATGACATTCCGCGCCTGGGCAGCCGCGTCGTGAAAACAAACGGGCCGGATATCGCCGTGTTTCGCAACGCCGAAGACGATGTGTTCGCCATGCACGATCAATGCCCGCACAAAGGCGGCCCGCTGTCGCAGGGCATCGTCCATGGACGGCGCGTCACCTGCCCGTTGCACGGCTGGAACATCGGCCTCGACGATGGTCAGGCGGTCGCGCCGGATGTCGGCCACACCCCCTGCATCGAGGTCAGAATCGACGAAGGCAAGGTGTATCTCAAGGCCTGACACTGAAAAGCCGCCGCCCGCACCCCACCACGCACCACCCCACCATACCCCACGCCCGGAGCGTCATCATGGACAAATCATTCCTCAAGGCGGGACACCCTCCCACGCTGTTCATCGCCTTCCTCTACTTCGATCTGGCCTTCATGGTCTGGGTGCTGCTGGGTCCGCTGGCCGTGCAGATCGCCCAGGATCTCGGGCTGACATCGGCGCAGAAGGGGCTGATGGTTGCTACGCCCGTGCTGGCCGGTGCGCTGTTGCGGATGGTGATGGGTGTGCTCGTCGATCATCTCAAACCAAAGAAGGCCGGTGCCATTGGCCAGCTCATTGTCATTGCCGCACTGACCGCTGCCTGGCAGTTCGGCATACACAGCTACGTACAGGCGCTGTTGCTCGGTGTCTCCCTCGGGTTTGCCGGTGCAGCTTTCGCCGTTGCGCTACCGCTGGCCTCACGCTGGTATCCGCCCGAACATCAGGGCAAGGCACTGGGCATTGCCGGTGCGGGCAACTCCGGCACGGTGCTCGCCGCGCTGTTCGCGCCCACGCTGGCCAATGCTTACGGCTGGAGCAATGTCTTCGGCATCGCGCTGATCGCCCTCGTGCCGGTATTCCTGCTGTATCTGGCCATGGCCAAAGACAGCCCTGAATGCCCGCCGCCCAAGCCCTTCTCTGACTACCTGAAAATCCTCCGCGACAAAGATGCCTGGTGGTTCATGTTTTTCTACAGCGTCACCTTCGGTGGCTTCGTCGGCCTGGCCTCCTCGCTGTCGATCTACTTCAACGACCAGTACGGCCTGGATCCGGTCAGAGCGGGATATTTTACGGCCGCCTGCGTCTTTGCCGGGTCGCTGGTACGGCCGCTGGGCGGTGCGCTGGCCGACCGCATGGGCGGCATCCGCACGCTGAGCATCATGTATGCGCTGGCCATCATCTTTCTGGTCATCGTCAGCTTCGGCATGCCCACCAAGGAAGCCGCGCTGCTGCTCTTCATCCTCGCCATGCTGGCACTCGGCTTTGGCAACGGCGCGGTGTTCCAACTCGTGCCACAACGCTTCCGCAAGGAGATCGGCGTGATGACCGGCCTCGTCGGCATGGCCGGTGGCATCGGCGGCTTCTACCTCGCCTCGTCGCTCGGTTATGCCAGGCAAATGACCGGTAGCTACCAGATCGGCTTCCTGATTTTTGCCAGCCTCGCCCTGCTCGCGCTGAGTGGCCTGACCCGCATCAAAGCTCGCTGGCGCACCACCTGGGGCGCTTCGCACCTGACGATGGCAAAGATCTGAAGCGAGCGGAGAAGCCAGGGAGCAAGGAGTAAAGTGTGACTCACCTCACCCCCACGCGCGCCCTGCTCAACGCCAACGCCAATCCAGATGCCGCTTTCCGTCGCCCTCGGCTACGCCTCACTCATCGGCCCACGTCCGCACAACGAGGACTTCTGCGGCGCGGTCACTCCCGAAACGGCTGAACTCGAAACCAAGGGCATCCTCGCAGCGGTTGCTGACGGTGTGGGCGGCCAGCAGGGCGGGCGCGAAGCCGCTGAATCCACGGTTCGCAACCTGCTCGCCGACTACTACGCAACACCCGACACCTGGGCGGTACCCCATGCACTCGACACAGTGCTCAAGGCACAAAACCGCTGGCTGATGGCACAAGGTGCGGTGCGTCGCGAACTGTCCGGCATGGCGACGACGCTTTCCGCCGTCATCCTGCGCGGCAGCCGCTATTACACCGTGCATATCGGCGACAGCCGCATCTACCGGTTGCGTGAGGGCACGCTGACGCGACTGACCAGCGATCATGTCTGGGAACATCCCGAGATGCAGCATGTTTTGAAGCGCGCCATCGGCCTCGATGCCCATCTGTTGCTTGATCACGGCGACGGCGAGCTGAATCGCGGTGATGTTTTTCTGCTCGTCAGCGACGGCGTGTGGAGCACGCTGGGCGACGCACGTATCGGCGAATTACTGCGCCAGCATAACGCCCCCCAGACAGCGGCCACGGCACTGGCCAGCCGCGCCAGCGACCGTGGCGCGCAAGATAACTGCACCGCCATGGTGTTGCGTATCGATGATCTGGCCCAGGCCAACCTGCGCGACCGGCTCTCCGCAGGGCGCACCCTGCCGCCATTACCCCACCTCAAGCCGGGCGACGAAATCGATGGGTTGCGCGTCGAGGCTCTGTTGCACGCATCGCGGATCACCCTGCTGTATCGCGTCATCGACCGCCAGGACGGCCAGCAGCGGGTGCTGAAAACGCTGCGCCCGGAAGCCTGCGACCGCGAAGCACAGAACGCACTGATGTATGAGGAATGGCTGGCGCGACGCGTCACCTCGCATTACTTCCCGCAGGTTGTCCAGCGCGAACAGCGTGCTCATCTGTATTACCTGATGAGCTGGCACGAAGGGAACAGCCTTCAGCAACAGCTCGATCATGGCCATCACTATCCGCTGGGCGAGACCGTGCAGATCGCGCTGCATTTGCTCAAAGGGCTTGCTGCGCTGCACCGGCTCGGCATCGTCCATCGTGACATCAAGCCCGACAACCTGCATACCGGCGCAGACGGGCGACTGCGGATCCTCGACCTGGGCGTCGCTGCCGCCGATGCCGAGGCCAGCGATGGCGAACGCTTCCGCGAAATCAATAACCCCGGCACGCCCAGCTATATGGCACCGGAATTGCTGCAGGGTGAAGCTGCCAGCGCCAGCAGTGATCTTTATGCCGTCGGCGTGACCTTGTATCAACTGCTGACGCGCAGGTATCCGTATGGCGAGATCGAGCCATTCCAGCAGCCGAAGTTCGGCGATCCGGTCACGCCACTCCGCTACCGTGCCGATATCCCCGAATGGCTTGAAGCCGTACTGCTGAAAGCCGTCGCGCGCGCGCCCCGGCAACGCTTCGAAACCGCCGAAGAATTCATCCTCGCCCTCGAACGCGGCGCACTCGCCCCGCTCCGCATGCCACGCCGCACGCCCTTGCTCACCCGTGACCCGCAAATGGCACTCAAGCTCCTCGCCATCACTTCGCTGGTGCTGAACCTGCTGCTGCTCTGGCTGCTCATCGCGCGCTAACCCACCCCATCTCACCTTCTCGCAGCTTCTTCAATCATTCTTCTTGACGCGCTTTAGACTGGACTGTACAGTCCAGTCTAATCGTCAAATAGTCCCACTCGCCACGCCCATGCCCCGATCTACGCACGAGACTGCGTCCAGCGACTCCCGAACACGCCTGATCGACGCAGCGGCAGCAGCTTTCTACGCACATGGCTACAACGTCAGCATGGACGCCATTGCGGCACAGGCCGGGGTGGCGCGGCAGACGCTTTACAACAATTTTTCCGGCAAGGAAACGTTGTTTATCGAGGTCATCCGTCGCGACAGCGAGCGCATGATGATGGCATTGGAGGATGATGGCGGCGATCTGCGTTCGCGGCTGATCCGGTTTGCGCTGGCCTTTCGCGCACTGGTCTTCAGCAGCCGCTGCATTGCCCTGTATCGCACCCTGATTGCCGAAGCGGTGCGCTTTCCCGAGATGATCCAGGCATTTCACGATTCCGGGCCCAGGCGTACCCTCGATGAACTGTCGCAACTTTTCGACAATGAAATTCGCGCCGGTCGATTACAGGGCGACACAGCGGATCGTGATAGTAGCAGTAGCAGTGACAGTGGCAGCGCGCACTTCGCCGCAGACATGTTGCTGAGCATGCTGACCGGCAATGAGCGGGCACGCCATCTACTGAGCCTGGAACACACACTGCCGGTCGATGAGCTGGCACGCGTCGAACGTATCGTCGATACGTTTTTACGCGCATTCCTGCCCACGGGCGGCGCACCTGCCCCCGGCCGGGAAAAGTGACACGACGCAACGACCGCACACTGCTTACATTGCACACCGCACACCCATCACATATTGCACACACCCCATCCTGCCGAGGATGTCCAAGGAGCTTCCATGACGACGCGTTCCATTCTTCACACCCCCCTTCTGCTAGCCGCTTTGCTGGCCATGTCTCTTGCGGCCTGCAGCAGTGAAGGCCAACAAGGCAAAGGCCCCGGTGCTGCCGGTGCAGGAGGGCCACCCCCGGCTGAAGTGGATGTCATGACACCGGCCACCACGTCAACTGCCCTGACCGCTGACCTGCCGGGGCGCGTACAGGCCTATCGCACCGCACAGATCCGTGCGCGTGTTGAGGGCATCCTCGAGAAACGGTTATTTACCGAGGGTAGCGATGTGAAACAGGGCGCGACGCTGTTCCAGATCGACGAGCGGAATTACAAGGCGACAGCCGCTTCGGCGGTGGTGGATGTCGAGGTGATGAAGGCAGCGCTGAAGCGTTACGAACCGCTGCTGCCGAGCAAGGCGGTGAGCCAGCAGGAATACGATCAGGCGCAGGTCAAGCTGATGCAGACCGAAGCGGCACTGACCCGCGCCAGAATCGATCTGGAGAACACCCGCGTTCCAGCACCGATTGCCGGCCGCATCGGCCGCGCCCTGGTGACCGAAGGCGCGCTGGTGGGCAAGGGCGAGGCCACCCATCTGGCCACCGTCGAGCAAATCGATCCGATCTACGTTAACTTCACCCAGTCGAACAGCGAACTGCTGCGCCTGCGTCAGGCCATCAAGGCCGGCAAGCTGCAGCAGGCCGATCAGGCGCGGGTGGAGCTGGTGCAGGAAGATGGCAGTGTGTATGCGCTGCCGGGCAAGCTGTTGTTCAGCGATCTTTCCGTTGATCCAGACACCGGCACGGTGGCACTGCGCGCCAGTTTTCCGAACCCGAAACATGAGCTGCTGCCCGGCCAGTTTGTTCACATCCGCGTCAATCAGGCGCAGATCGACAAAACCATCCGCGTGCCGCAACGCGCCGTGCAACGCAATGAAGGGGGTGCATTCGTGCTGGTGGTGAATGCCGAAAACAAGGTAGAACCCCGGCCAATCAAGACAAGCGGGATGAGTGGCCCGGACTGGCTGGTGAGCAACGGCCTCAAACCCGATGACAAGGTGATCGTAAACGGCGTGCAAAAAGCGCGCCCCGGCAGCACCGTCAAGCCGGTGGCCTGGCAGCCTGCGGCCGCAACTGCTGCAGCCAGCCCCGCCGCTGCGCCGGCAGCACACAAATCCGAAGCTCATCAGTAAGGCGCTGCCATGCTTGCCAAATTCTTTATCGACCGTCCCGTGTTTGCCTGGGTGATCGCGCTGATCATCCTGTTGAGCGGCGCGCTTTCCCTGAAAAATCTGCCGATTGCTTCCTATCCTTCGGTCGCGCCTCCTGCGCTGGCGATTTCCGTGAATTACCCGGGGGCTTCCGCCCAGGTCATGGAAGAAACTGCGACGGCGCTGATTGAGCAGGAGATGAACGGCATCGAACACCTGCGCTACATGGATTCAACCAGCGAGCAGGGGACGGCGACCATCAATCTGGTGTTTGCCAGCGGTACGGATCTCGACATTGCCTCGGTGGAAGCCCAGAACCGCGTCAAGCGGGTGGAAGCCCGTCTGCCCGAGGAAGTGCGGCGCATGGGCGTTTCGGTGTACAAGTCGGCACGCAATTACCTGCTGATTTCCGTACTCTATTCGCCGGACAAGAGCCTCGACCATGTCGCCATCGGCAACTATGCCGCCACCCATGTACTGGAAAACATCCGTCGCGTCCCCGGTGTGGGCGAGGCCATCCTGCTGGGTACGGAATATTCCATGCGGTTGTGGCTAAAGCCGGATCGTCTGCAGGCATATCGCCTGACCCCGGGCGATATCATCCGCGCCGTGCGTGCGCAGAATGTGCAGATTGCCACGGGTGAAATCGGTCAGTCACCGATCACGGATGGCCAGCAGTTCAATGCCATCATCACCACCCACAGCCGCTTGTCGACCCCGGAAGAGTTTGGTGATGTGATCGTGCGCGCTACGCCCAACGGGGCGGCGGTTCGTCTCAAGGATGTCGCCCGCGTTGAACTGGGCGCGCAAGATTACTCGGTCAAGGCACGCTACGACGGCCAGCCCGCCGTGGGGATTGCGATCCGCACCACACCCGGTGCCAATGCGCTGGAAACGGCGCGGGCGGTGAAAGCCAAGTATGCCGAACTGGCGAAGAGCTTCCCCACGAATGCCATCGACTGGACAATTCCTTACGACACCTCGAAGTTCGTCGATGTGTCGATCAAGGAAGTCATGCATACCCTCATCATCGCCATGCTGCTGGTGTTTGGCGTAATGTATCTGTTCCTCGAAAACCTGCGCGCCACATTGATCCCGACCATCGTCATGCCCATTACGCTGGCCGGTGCGCTGACGGGACTGTATGTGCTGGGTTATTCGATCAACGTGCTGACCCTGTTTGCCATGGTGCTGGCGATCGGCATCGTGGTCGATGATGCCATTGTGGTGGTCGAGAACGTCGAACGCATCATGCGTGAAGAAAAGCTCGGCGCACGCGATGCCACGCGCAAGGCGATGGGGCAAATCATCGGTGCCATCGTCGCCATCACGCTGGTGCTCTCGGCGGTGTTTGTGCCGATGGCTTTCTTCAGCGGCTCGGTGGGTGCCATCTATCGCCAGTTTGCCGTAACCCTGGTGATCGCCATGGGCTTCTCGGCGCTGCTCGCACTCACCCTCACCCCGGCACTCTGCGCCACGATGCTTAAGCCGCATGTCGATCATGCCGACGGCCATGAACGACGAGGCTTTTTTGGCTGGTTCAACCGGCTGTTCAACCGCACGACCCAGGGCTACAAATCCGGGGTCACGCGCATCCTGCGGCGTTCGGGGATGTATCTGGTGCTGTATGCCGTCCTGATTGCCTGTGTAGCCGTAATGTTCGTGCGCCTGCCCAGCGGCTTTCTGCCGGATGAAGATCAGGGCTATTTCGTCGGCATTCTGCAACTGCCGCCGGGGGCCACCCAGGAACGTACCGTGGAAGTACTGTCGCGCGTCGAGCAGATGTATCTGCAGCAACCCGAAGTCAATCACGTCATCGGCGTGGCCGGTTTCTCTTTCGCCGGGCGCGGGCAGAACATGGCCACTAACTTCGTGAATCTCAAGCCTTGGGATGAGCGTCCGGGCGAAGCGCATTCCGCCGCATCGATTGCCAAGCGCATGAACATGATGTTCTTCGGCATCAAGGAGGCGATGGTCTTTGCCGTCAGCGTGCCGCCGATTCCCGAACTAGCCGCACTGGGAGGCTTCGACTTCCGCCTGAAGGATCAGGGCGCGCAAGGCCGCGACAAACTACTGGAAGCGCGCAACATGATGCTGGGCATGGCCTCGCAGCACCCGGCACTGGCGGGCGTGCGGCCTGAAGGTCAGGAGCCTGCGCCGCAATTACGGCTCGACATCGACCGCCTCAAGGCACGCGCTTTGAGTGTCGACATCGCAGAAATCAACGAAACCCTGCAATCCACCCTGGGGATCGCCTACATCAACGACTTCGTCCATGAAGGCCGCGTCCAGCGTGTGCAGATGCAGCTCGATGCCCATGCCCGCAACAATGTCGATGCCATCATGCAGCTGACGGTTCGCAACACACGCGGCGAACTGGTGCGCCTGAACGACATTGCCACCCCGCAATGGATCGTCGGTCTGCCACGGCTCGATCGCTACAACGGACAACCCTCGATGAAACTGGCTGGCAGCCCCTCACCCGGCCACAGCACGGGTGAGGCACTCCAGGCCATGGAGGATATCGCCGCCAAACTGCCGCCCGGCTTTGGTTACGAGTGGTCGGGCACCTCGTTCGAGGAACGCGCATCCGGCACACAGGCTCCCTTCCTGTTTGCGGTTTCATTGATCGTCGTGTTCCTTTGCCTAGCGGCGCTGTATGAGAGCTGGTCGATTCCCTTTGCGGTGCTGCTGGTCGTGCCGCTGGGGCTGTTCGGTGCGCTGGCCGCCGTGTATCTGCGCGGCCTGCCCAACGACGTGTACTTTAAGGTCGGCCTGATCGCCATCATCGGCCTGTCGTCGAAAAATGCCATTCTCATCATCGAGTTTGCCCGCGAACTACAGGAAAAAGGCATGTCGCTGGTGGATGCCACGCTGGAAGCCTGCCGCCTGCGCTTCCGGCCGATCCTGATGACCTCCATCGCCTTCATTTTTGGCGTGCTGCCACTGGCGATCAGCAGCGGCGCGGGCGCGCAAAGCCGTCATGCGCTGGGCACCGGCGTGATGGGCGGAATGATTGCGGCCACCGTGCTGGCCGTGCTGCTAGTGCCGGTGTTCTTTGTGGTCATCCGGCGAATCTTCCCGGGGCATGCCCGTCATCACCACACAAACCCGTCAGAGAACCTGTCGCAGGAGAACACGCATGAATAAGCTCACTCAACACACCTGCGTGGCCTCCCTGCTGCTGGTGCTGGGCGGCTTGGGCGGCTGTGCCAGCGGCCCGGATTATCAGCGACCACAACTGGTGATTCCCTCATTCTGGTCATCTGCGGGCGAGCCAGCTCAATCAACGACTCAATCAGCGTCACAGACGCAAGCCCAAACACTGCCTGACTGGCATGCCTATTTCAGCGATCCGCGTCTGCAGGCCTTGATCGCCCAGTCGCTCGAATACAACCATGATTTGCGGATTGCCACGGAGCGCATCTTTGAAGCCCGCGCGCTGCATGGCATCACGAAATCCAGCAAATGGCCAGAGTTCGAACTGCTGGGCAAGCGCGAGGCCGCACTCACGCCGGGCGATCTGAACATGAGCGGGCGGCCGCTGTCTGCCCAACGTTATGACGTCGGCGTTGAGCTGCTCAATTACGAGGTCGATTTCTGGGGTCGGGTCAAACGGCTCGATGAAGCCGCACTGGCGACCTACCTGGCCACTGAAGAAGCCCAGCGTGCCTTTCGCCTGTCGCTGATTGCCGAAGTAGCCAACGCCTATTACAACCAGTGCGAATTGCATGAGCGCGTCACGCTGGCGCGCGCCGTCGCAGATAATCGCCGTGAAGTGGCGCAGCTTTCCGATCAACGCCGACAAGCGGGGCTGATGGGATCGATGGACTATCTGCGCGCGGCCGCCGCCGCCGAAACGGCACGCAACGATCTGGCGTTACTCGAACAGGCCGCCACCACCGCCAATCACGCACTGCTGTTGCTGACGGGGCAGATCACCGCCCAGGCCGCACCGTTGCCTGCCACACAACCCCTCGCAACCCAGAGCCTGGCTCCGCTGACACCCAATTTGCCTGCCGAGGTACTGCTGCGTCGCCCGGACGTGCTGGCAGCCGAACAACGTTTGATTGCAGCCAATGCCCACATCGGCGCGGCACGCGCGGCCTTTTTGCCACGTTTGACACTGACTGGCATGGTCAGCACCGCCAGTGCGGGGCTCTCCAACCTGTTCGATGCCGGCAGCCGTGCCTGGCTGTTCAAGCCGCAGTTACGCCTGCCTATTTTCAATGGCGGACGCAATGAAGCCAACACCGACCTGGCTGAAGCGCGCAAGAATGTGGCGGTTGCCGAATATGAAAAAACCATCCAGCAGGCCTTCCGCGAAGTGGCAGATCTGCTGGCCGCCCGCGCACAACTGGCCGAACAACTGAACGCGCAGGAAGCCAGCCAGCGCATCCAAGCTGAGCGTTTGCAATTGTACGAAGCCCGTTACAAGGCGCAGATTTCGCACTATCTCGAAGTCCTCGACGCACGGCGTGACCTGCAGGCCGTTGAGCACGCCCTGCTGCAGACCCGCCATGCCACACTGGCCAACGCCGCCCAGCTCTACAAGGCCCTGGGTGGGGGCGCGGAAAGCCACAAACAACAAACCCAGGCTGCGGGTGCAACGCCGACCACAGTAGAATAGCGTTTTCCCCACGCTCGGAGCCGCTTCATGTCGTCAGCCCCTGACCATCTCGTCGAACTCAGCGGCGTGCATTTTGCCTATGGCGAACGACAGGTGCTCAGTGGCATCGACCTGAAGATCCATCGCGGCAAGGTGGTGGCCATCCTGGGTGTGAGCGGTAGCGGCAAGACCACCCTGCTGCGTTTGATGGGCGGGCAGTTGCGTCCCGATCGCGGTAGCGTCAAGGTGGCCGACAGCGAAGTGCCGCAACTGGATCAAGCCGGGCTGTACGCCCTGCGCCGTCACATGGGCATGATGTTCCAGATGGGCGGTTTGTACAGCGACATGTCAGTGTTCGACAACGTGGCCTTTCCGATGCGCGAGCTGACCGATCTGCCCGAAACTCTCATTCATGATCTGGTGCTGATGAAGCTGCACGCCGTGGGTCTGCGCGGCACGGCCACCATGATGACTGGGGAGCTTTCCGGCGGCATGGCGCGGCGTGTGGCACTGGCGCGGGCGATTGCGCTGGATCCGATGCTGATCATGTACGACGAGCCGTTTGCCGGGCTGGATCCGATTTCACTCAACGTGATTGCCAACCTCATCCGCACCCTCAACGATGCGCTGGGGGTGACTTCCATCGTCGTCACTTACGACATGTCGGAGTCATTGAAAGTCGTTGATTACGTCTATTTCGTGCACAACGGCGTGGTGGTGGCCGAAGGGATCGCCGCTGAAATGTTTGACTCCGACAACCCCTTCGTCCAGCAATTTGTACACGCCCGCGCCAACGGCCCGGTCGCCTTTCACACCCCCAGCCAGGCGTATTCACTCGATCTCAGCCTGGCTTGAACTTGCTCACTAAGGAAGTTCTGATTTATTCGTAACCGTTCGGGCTGAGCCTGTCGAAGCCCTTTTATTTCAAGAGCATGCCCTTCGACAAGCTCAGAGCGAACGAATTTGATCAGCATTTCCCTAAAACAAAACGGCAGACCGAGGTCTGCCGTTTCATTTTGTACTGCTGCAATACGATTAACGCACCGCCGAACGACGCTTGGTGCGGACGATCTGGTAGGCACGCCCCAGATAACCGATCGGCGCGCTCCAGATATGCACCAGACGGGTGAAGGGGAAGAACAGGAACACCGACATACCGAGGAACATATGGAACTTGTAGACGCCGTCCACGTTCTTCACCAGGCTGGGATCCGGATGCAGGTAAAGAATGCTCTGTACCCACTCGGCCAGGCTGATCATCACGGCCGCATCGCCGTGATTGGCATGACCGATCGAGGTCGGCAGGGTCGACAGACCAGCCGCCACGGTGAGCACCAGCCAGCCGAGGATGTTGATGTCAATCCAGCGCGAAGCGGCACGCACGCGCGGATTGGTCATGCGACGCATCCACAGCATCACGGCACCGATCAGGCAGGCCGAGCCGAACACCGTGCCCGCCGTAATGGCGATCCACTGGTGCGCCAGATCTGACAGGCCGATCCCGGTAAACACGGCGTGCGGGGTCAGCAAACCGACGATGTGACCGCCAAACAGCCCAAGCACGCCATAGTGAAACAGGTTGCTGGCCGCACGCATGCCGCTCTTGGAAAGCAACTGGCTGGAATCACTCTTCCATGTGTATTGCTCATTGTCGAAACGGATCCAGCTGCCCAGCAGGAAGACCGTGGTGGCGATGTAGGGATACACGCCGAAGATGAAGTTGTGCAGGAAGTTATCCATAGATTTCTCCGTATAGGGGTTTGATATATCCAGGGCTCAGGTCGGGCGGGGACGATCGACCTTGGGTGGGCTGCTCCAGTCCACCGGCGGGTCGAAGTCACCATCATCGAGACAGGGGTCGGTCTTGATGGCGGGCTTGGGCTCTTCCATGTCGTCCGGTGCGCTCACGAGCTGGCTGCGCTGCTCGACCAGCTGGATCAGGTCGGCGTAACTACTGCCGTCTTCTTCCAGATTGACGCGCAACTGACGCAGCACCTTGGTCCAGCGCGAAAGGAACAGCTTGGCTTCATCGGCTTCCAGCATGCTGATGAATTCGAGCATCAGCGGCAGGTAGTCGGGCAGCTCCTTGGCATCGGCATTCAGATCGAAACCGTAGCTCCTGTAGTACTCGCCCAGATCAATCAGCGCCGGACCACGATTCTTGTCCTCGCCGATCAGATGATGGGTCATGTGCATGCTGTGCTCGGGCACCATATCGAAGGTGCGCACATACTCTTCCTCAAGCACCAGCGGCTCACGCGTGACGCGAGCCTCCAGTTTGTCGAGGAAGGCCGCAAGCGCGCTGCGTTCGTCCGGCCCGATGTCGTCCGCGCTGGTCACCGCTGCCCGGATTTCGGGCAGGGCGGCGCGCAGATCGGCATCAGGATATTCGAGCAGCGATGAAACGATGCGATAGAACATCATGATGTCCTCCGATTAACGTTCGTCAGCCATGGGGGGCTGTTCACGCGATTCGACCGTTTCCTTGCGACGGATCGGGAACAGCGTGCTGCCGCTGATCCCCGCCGAGGAATCGTTGCCGAAGGTGAAGCCATTCTGACCCTGGAAGCCGTAGAAATCTTCCTCGGTCAGTTCGGCGTGGCCGGTCGGGATGACGAAGCGGTCTTCGTAGTTGGCAATCGCCATCAGCTTGTACATGTCCTTCGCCTGCTGTTCGGTCAGGCCGACCTTCTGCAGGGCACGGGTATCCGGCTGACCATCGACGTGCACCGAACGCTGATAGGAACGCATCGCCATCATTTTGGCAATGGCGTCGAACACCGGCTGTTCCTTGCCTGCGGTGAGCAGGTTGGCCAGATACTGCAGCGGGAAGCGCAGCGCATCGGCACGTGGAATCACGCCGTCCGGCTCGGTCGGCAGCTGACCCTGGTCGATGGCGGACTGCACCGGCGAGAGCGGCGGCACATACCAGACCATCGGCAGGGTGCGGAACTCGGGGTGCATCGGGAAGGCAATCTTCCATTCCATCGCCATTTTCCAGATCGGCGACTTGCGGGCAGCTTCGATCCAGTCTTCCGGCACGCCATCGCGACGTGCGGCCTTGATGACCTGCGGGTCATTCGGGTCGAGGAAGATACTGCGGTGCGCTTCGTAAAGATCCTGCTCATTCGGCATCGAAGCGAGTTCCTCGATCCGGTCGGCGTCATACAGCATGATGCCGTTGTAACGGATACGACCGACGCAGGACTCGGAGCAGACGGTGGGCATGCCGGATTCGACACGCGGGTAGCAGCCGATGCACTTTTCGGCCTTGCCAGATTCCCAGTTGTAATACACCTTCTTGTACGGGCAGGACGACACACACTGACGCCAGCCGCGGCACTTGTCCTGGTCGACCAGCACAATGCCGTCTTCTTCGCGCTTGTAGATCGAACCGGACGGACAGGCCGCCACACAGGCCGGGTTCAGACAATGGTTACACATGCGCGGCAGATACATGTGGAAGGTGTTCTCGAATTGCGAATAAATCTGCTTTTCGAGCGACTTCATGTTGACGTCTTTGGCGCGCTTGTCGTACTCGCCGGCCAGATCGTCTTCCCAGTTCGGACCCCAGCGAACCTTGTCCATTTTTTCGCCGGTAATCTGCGAAACCGGACGTGCGGTCGGTGCAGCTTCGGAGAGCGGCGCGTTTTGCAGACGGGCGTAATCGAAGGTAAACGGCTCGTAGTAGTCGTCAATCTCCGGCATATCGGGGTTGGAAAAGATGTTGAGCAGGCGGGAAAGCTTGCTACCGGACTTCAGTTGCAGCTTGCCGTCGACCAGCTCCCAGCCGCCATTCCAGATATCCTGGTTTTCCCAGTTTTTCGGATAGCCAATGCCGGGCTTGGATTCGACGTTGTTGAACCAGGCGTATTCCACGCCCTTACGGTTGGTCCAGACGTTTTTGCACGTCACGGAACAGGTGTGGCAACCAATGCACTTGTCGAGGTTAAAGACAAGAGCGAATTGTGCGCGAACTTTCATGCGATTCTCCTTACGGAATGTTCGGTGTTCGGTGTTCGTATTCGGTCGGGGAAGGCCGGCAGGCAGCCTGCCCTCCCCATGTCGTTTCAATATCAGCGCGGACCGACGCCCGGCGGGTTCAGCTTGCCTTCGCGCTCGGGTGTCAGCGGACGCTCGAGCCAGTCGACATCCTTGTCTTCGATCTTGTGGACCACGACAAACTCGTCACGCTGCGTACCGACCGTTCCGTAATAGTTGAAACCGTACGAGAGCTGGGCATAGCCCCCCACCATGTTGGTCGGCTTCACCACCACCCGCGTCACAGAGTTGAGAATCCCGCCGCGCTTGCCGGTGGTCGGCGAGCCGGGGACGTTCACGATCTTTTCCTGGGCGTGATACATCAGTGCCATGCCGCGCGGTACGCGCTGCGAGACGACGACACGCGCCACTGTGGCACCATTGCCGTTGACCGCTTCGACCCAGTCGTTGTCTTCCAGGCCGATACTCTTGGCATCATCCTCGGCGATCCAGAAGTACGGGCCGCCACGGAACAGGTTCAGCATGCGCAGGTTGTCCTGATAGCTGGAATGGATACCCCACTTCGAGTGCGGCGTGATCCAGTTGAGCACCAGGTGTGGCTTGGCCAGAACAGACTTCGGCGTGGCTTCGATGGCCTTCATGTCCAGCCCCGGACGGAAGGCGCAGAAGCCCTCGCCGAAGTCCAGCATCCACTCGTGATCCTGATAGAACTGGGCACGACCAGTCAGGGTGCGGAACGGAATGTGCTCATGGATGTTGGTGTAACCGGCGGTGTAGGAGACGGTTTCCGACTCGATCCCCGACCAGGTCGGCGCGGTGATGATCTTGCGCGGCTGAGCCTGAATGTCGCGGAAGGTGATCTTGTCTTCGTGACGCCCCGCATACAGATGGTGATGATCGATACCGGTCTTCTTCGACAGTGCCGACCACGATTTGTGCGCGACTTCGCCATTGGTTTCCGGTGCCATCCGCAGCACGGCATCACACGCGGCGATGTCCGCAGCAATGCTCGGCATGCCCTTGGAGATACCGTCTTCGAGGATCTCGCCGTTGAGCGACTTGAGTTCGTTGAGCTCCTGGTCGGTGTTCCAGTCGATCCCCTTGACGTTGTTGCCCAGCTTATTCAACAGCGGACCGATGGCCTGGAACTTCTTCAGCGTATTCGGGTAATCGCGCGACACCACCTTCAAGAGCGGCAGGGTCTTGCCCGGAATCGGCTCGCACTCACCCTTCTTCCAGTCCTTCACGCCCATCGCCTGCGCCAGTTCAAACGGGGAGTCGTGCTGCATCGGCAGCGCAACCACATCCTTCTTCGTGCCCAGATGCTTTTCAGCCAGCTTGGAGAAGGCCTTGGCGATGTTCTGGAAAATCTGCCAGTCGGACTTCGATTCCCAACCGGGGCTGACCGCCTCGGACAGCGGATGCACGAAGGGGTGCATGTCGGTGGTGTTGAGGTCGTGCTTTTCGTACCAGGTCGCCGTCGGCAGAATGATGTCGGAATACGCGCCGGTGGAGTTGAGGCGGAAGTTGATGTCTACCATCAGGTCGAGCTTGGCGGTCGGGCCATTCTCGTGCCACTTGATTTCCTTGCAGGCACGGCCTTCCACACCCTCTTGCAACACGCCGTTCTGCGCGCCGATCAGGTGCTTGAGGAAGTATTCGTGACCCTTGGCCGAACAACCCAGCAGATTGGAACGCCAGACGAACAGGTTGCGCACGAAGTTTTCCGGCGCATCGACGTCTTCAGAGGCGAAATACAGCTTGCCGGACTTCAACTGCTCGACCATGTGCTTGGCAATGCTGGCTTCATCCGTCGCCCCGGCCTTTTCGGCTTCGGTCACGATGTCGATCGGGTTCTTGTTGAAGTGCGGTGCCGAAGGCAACCAGCCCAGACGCTGCGACACAACGTTGTAGTCGGCCAGCTGATAGCCCTTGTACTTGCTCTTGGCGTTGTCGGCGAGCAGGCCGTCGGCCGACACTTTTTCGTAACGCCACTGGTCGGTCTGGAAGTACCAGAAGGTGGTCGAATTCATGTGGCGCGGCGGACGATGCCAGTCGGTGGCGAAGGCAATCGGTGCCCAGCCGGCCTGCGGACGCAGCTTTTCCTGCCCCACATAGTGCGCCCAGCCGCCGCCGGACTGACCGACGCAGCCACACATGTGCAGCAGGTTCATGATCGCGCGATACGACAGATCGTTGTGGTACCAGTGGTTGATCGCCGCACCCATGATGACCATGGACTTGCCCTTGGTCTTCGAGGCATTTTCGGCAAACTCGCGGCCGGTGCGGATCAGGTCGGCGCGCTTGACGCCGGTGACCTTCTCGGCCCAGGCCGGGGTGTAGGCCACCTTGTCGTCTTCATAGGAATCCGTCACGTTGCCGCCACCCAGTCCACGGTCGATACCGTACTGCGCCACCTGCAGGTCATAGACCGAGGAAACCAGCACGTCTTCGCCGCTGGCCAGCTTGAGCTTGCGTACCGGCACATTGCGATACAGCAGCCCCGGCTCACCTGCGTTGAAGTGCGGGAAACCCACTGAAGCGACATCGTCGCGACTGTCGATGCAGGTCAGTTCAGCCAGGATTTCTTCCTGGTTGGCCGCATTCTTCGGCAGCAGATTCCACTTGCCCTCTTCACCCCAGCGGAAACCGACAGAGCCGTTCGGTGCGACGTAAGACTTGGTCTTCTCGTCATAAACGATGGTCTTCCACTCGGGGTTGTTGCTCTCGCCCAGGTTGCCGGTAAAGTCGGAAGCGCGCAGCGTGCGGTCGCTGGCATAGCCGTCATCCGTCTTACGCAGCATCACCAGCATCGGAAGATCGGTGTACTTGCGGATGTATTCCTGGAAATACGGATCCTGACGCTTGACGTGGAATTCCTTCAGTGCGACATGACCCATGGCCAGGAAGGCGGCCGAGTCGGTGCCCTGCTTGACCGGCATCCAGAGGTCAGCGAATTTCACGAATTCGGCATAGTCCGGTGCCATCGAGACGACCTTCGCACCCTTGTAGCGCACTTCGGTGGCGAAGTGGGCATCCGGCGTGCGGGTCATCGGCAGGTTGGCACCGCAGATGATCAGGTAGGTGGAGTTGTACCAGTCGGCCGCTTCCGGCACGTCGGTCTGCTCACCCCAGGTTTGCGGGCTGGCTGCGGGCAGATCGCAATACCAGTCGTAGAAGGAGCCACAAGCCCCACCGATCAGCGACAGGTAACGCGAACCTGCGGCATAGGAGAGCATGGACATCGCGGGGATCGGCGAGAAACCGTAAATACGATCCGGACCCCACTTCTTGATGGTGTAGACGTTGGCCGCAGCGGCGATTTCCGTCACTTCATCCCAGTTTGTGCGAACGAAGCCACCCAGACCGCGCACGGCGGTGTACTGGATGCGCTTGGCCGGGTCGGCCTGAATGGCTTCCCAGGCTTCGACCGGATCCTTGCCAGACTTGCGCTCGGCGCGATACAGGTCGAGCAGACGACCACGCACCAATGGGTGCTTGATGCGGTGCGGGCTGTAGAGATACCAGGAGAACGAGGCGCCGCGCTGGCAGCCACGCGGTTCGTGATTCGGCAGATCGTCGCGCGTGCGCGGGTAGTCGGTCTGCTGCATTTCGAAAGCGACGAGGCCATTCTTGACGAAAATTTTCCACGAGCAGCCGCCCGTACAGTTCACACCGTGCGTCGAACGCACGATCTTGTCATGACGCCAGCGGTTGCGGTACGCATCTTCCCACTTGCGGTCTTCGTTGGTCACGATGCCGTGGCCACCGGAGAAGGTGCTCTGGACACGCTCGAAAAACTTCAGTCGGTCAAGAAAATGACTCATCTCTTGTTGCTCCTCTTGTGTAACGGAGCCCGCATGGTTGCGGGCCCCAGGGTAAAACAGTCAGCCAGTCACGGCCGGGGGAATGAAAATGAAACAGCCTCAGGGATTCTTGATGTAAGCACCCTTGCGCAGGTAGAACCACCAATTGACTACCACACAAACGGCATAAAACACGGCAAAGCCATACATCGCATTTTCTGGCGTACCGGCCTTGATCTGGCCGCCGATGATCACCGGGGCGATAAAGGAGCCATAGGCCGCCACTGCGGAAGTCCAGCCCAGCACAGGGCCGCGCTGATCCTGGTCGAAGACAAAACCAACGGTGCGGAAGGTCGAACCATTGCCGACACCGGAAGCGGCGAACAGTATCACGAACAAGGTCATGAACGTGAAGAAGTACTGTTCGGGCGTGGCTGAATGATAGGCTTCGAACATCACCTGCCCGGTCGCCACGGAAGCGACGACCAGCACCACAGAAATCACCTGGGTCACGATGGAGCCGCCGACCTTGTCGGAAATCCAGCCACCGACCGGCCGAATCAGCGCGCCGACAAAGGGGCCGATCCAGGCAAACATCAGTGCCGAAGGCGCATTCGGGTTCTTCGCATGCACCCAGACGTTATTGGCATCGAGCACATGGGTGTTGCCGAAGATCACAGTGATCGACAGCGGCAGTGCCATCGAGAAGCCGATGAAGGAGCCGAAGGTGACGACATACAGCGCGGTCATCGACCAGGTGTGCTTATTCTTGAAAATGGCGAACTGCTTGGTCAGATTGACCTTCATCTCGCCAGTGGCGGTGAGCTTCATGGCAAACAGCGTGCCGAACATGACGCCGATCAGCATGACCCACATGCCGCCGCCGGAAAGCACGCCGATACCGCTGGGCGCGGGCAGGTAGAGGTACAGCGCGATTGCGGAAATGACCAGTGCCAGCAGGTAGAAGAAGGCCACTTTGAACAGTGCTGCCGCTGTCGAGCCGATGCTGGGCGAAACGGTCAGCAAATTGTTCATGCCAAACCAGCCGAGCACCGCCAGCGGTACCAGCAGTAGCAACCAGACGAAACCGGCGTTCTGTACATAGGTGGGCGTACCCGCCGTGATTTTGCCGATCAGTGAAGCAGAATCCTTGACCAGCGGGATCGGATCGCCACCCAGCGCGCCGAACAGACCGATGGTCATCACCAGCGGGATCAGGAGCTGCATGGTGGTGACACCGAAATTGCCCAGACCGGCGTTCAGCCCCAGCGCGGTTCCCTGCTGACTCTTCGGGAAGAAAGTGCTGATGTTGGACATCGAACAGGCGAAGTTGCCACCGCCAATGCCGGAGAGCAGCGCGCAAAGCTGAAAGAACCACAACGGTGTGGTTTTGTCCTGCAGCGCAACGCCCGTCAGCACGGCCGGGATCATCAGCAGCGCAGTGGTCAACCAGACAGTGTTGCGGCCGCCGCAGATGCGGATAAAGAAGGAGGCAGGGATCCGCAACGTAGCACCTGAAAGGCCGGAAATCGCCGCGATGGTAAACAACTCATCCGGCTTGAACGGAAAGCCGGCATTCGCCATTTGCACGGTGATGATGCCCCACATCAGCCAGACGGCGAAGCCGCACAGCAGGCTGGGGATGGAAATCCACAAATTACGGTTGGCCACACGACGACCGGTCGTTTCCCAGAAGGTTTTATCTTCGGGCCGCCAGTCGGCAATGTCGCAGCTTGACGTGACCTGCGGCGCAGATCCGGCAGGCACATCGCGACCCTGGGTCGCCTGAGGTGCATTGCTCATGGTTTTCTCCAGTTGATTGAATTCATTTCGGCTTGATGAAACAGGCTCAGGTTGTAATGTGTTCGCCGGTAATACTGTCCATGCTGCGGACTTCGGTCCAGTACATCCAGATCAACGAAACCCAGACCACGCCATACATCAGCATGAAGCAGCTGGAACGCACCCCCGTCAAATCGACCAGCGCACCGAACATGATCGGCAGCAAAAAGCCACCCATGCCGCCCGCCAGACCGACGATGCCGGAAATGACACCAATGTTTTTCGGATAGTCATCGGAGATGTACTTGAACACCGAGGCTTTGCCGATCGCCCAGGCAATCCCCATACCGAACATCAGGGCGGTAAATACCCAGACATTGAGGCCGAGGTGGAAGCTTTGCGGACCAGTCACGGTCTGGATGACCAGATCGGTTTGCGGATAGGAGAGAATGAACAGGCAGATCCACGAAAACCACAGCACCCACCAGGTCACCTTGTGCGCGCCAAACTTGTCTGAGAAATAACCGCCCAATGCGCGCAGCACGCCGCCCGGCAGGGAGAAACAGGCGGCGAGGAAGGCGGCATCCTTGATGTCGAAACCGTATTCGGCAACGTAGTACTTGGTCATCCACAGCGACAGCGCGACATAGCCGCCGAACACGATGGAGTAGTACTGACAATACTTCCAGACCTTCGGATCTTTCAAAGCGGCGAGCTGTTCCGCCACAGACACCTGAGCCCCCGCCTTGTGCGACGGATCGTCAAAAGTAAACAGCCAGAACAGGATCACCGTACCCAGCATCACCGCTGCATAAACCTGCGGCACATACTGCCAGCCGTAAGCCAGCACCAGCGAGGGCGCGACCAGCTTGGTCACCGCCGCACCCGAATTGCCCGCGCCAAAAATCCCCATCGCCAGCCCTTGCTGGTTCTTCGGGAACCAGCGCGCGCAGTAAGCAATACCCACGGTGAAGGAGCCACCGGCCACGCCAACGAACAGACCGGTCACCAGGAAATGCCAGAACTCGGTGCCATATTGAATCATGTAGATCGGCACGATGGTCGAGGCCATCAGGATGGCAAAAATCATACGGCCGCCAAACCGGTCGGTCAGCATGCCCAGCGGCAGGCGGATCAGGGAGCCGGTCAGCACCGGCATGGCCACCAGCAGGCCAAACTGGGTTTCATTGAGACTCAAGGCCTTCTTGATCGGAATGCCGATGACGGCAAACATCATCCACACCATGAAGCACACCGTGAATGCGATGGTGCTCATAGCGACGACGGACCACTGCTTCGTCTTTTTCGATGCCACGATGCTCCCCTTTACCCAAGTTAAAAACCGGTGGCGGTTTCAGGTTGCCCTGAACGTGCTGAACGTAGTTTCCGCGATGTTCGAAGTCTAGGCAGAGACGGACAGGCTCACCATCCGTCTCTGGTCTGACCTAATGAAGTCATTCGGAGGGGTGATGACTCGACACAACGAACTAGGCCGACCATTTCATCTAGTACTTTCGAACTAGTCACATCCATGACATTGGTCACATGCAACGCAAACGGCTTACAATGTACGCCACCATCTTATCCTTGATAAACAAGCCCATGAATCCAGCCGCTGCATCTCAACTGCATCAGGAATTCGACATTATCGTCGTTGGCGCCGGCCCGGCGGGCGCGACGACCGCCTACTATCTGGCGCATGCGTCACGACAGCAGGGGCGACCGCTTTCGGTGGGTTTGCTCGACAAGGCACGCTTCCCACGCGACAAATATTGTGGCGATGCCTGGTGCGCGCCCGCGCTGGAAATCCTCGAAGACATGGGCGTGCTGCAGGAGATCATCGCCGAAGGTCTATTCATGGACACCACCTCGGGTGGCTTCGTTTCGCCCAGCGGCGAAAATTACATGACCCGCGAAGGCGGCGACGCGACGGTATCCAGGGAGAATCGCACCTTCGCCATCAAACGCATAATTTGCGACGAACGCATCGCCCGGCGCGCCGTCGAAGTCGGTGCCACATTGATCGAGGATGCCAACGTCAGCAGTGCCCATCTTGATGCTGATGGCATCTGGCAGGTGCGCTGCGCCGACGAACGCGCGTTCTGCGGCAAGATGCTGATTGCCGCCGACGGAGCGACCAGCAAGCTGGCACGTATGCTGGGGGTGGTCAGCGATGCGCCCAGTGCGGCGGCCGCGCGCCAATACGTCAAGGGCGGCACGCACAACTTCAAGGCCGGCGGCGTGCTGCTGTTTCCGGAATATGTGTTGCCCGGTTACGTCGCGCTGTTCCGCCACTACAACGATGACATCGACCTGGGAGCCTACATCATCCCTGGCGGGGCGGCGCGCGTCGAAGATGCTGCGCGGATTTACGAAGACCGGATTTACAACGACCCTTTCATCCAGCGCGTACTAGGGCCTAAGGTCGAGTTTCTCGAACCGGTGCGTACCGCTTCACTGCGGATGGGCGGTGTGGCGCGCAGCACCATGCGGCAGTTCATGGCCGTAGGTGATGCCGCCGGGCAAACCGATCCCCTCACCGGCGAAGGCATCCACACCGCCATGATGGGTGGTCGGCTGGCCGCCCATCGCGTACTCGAAATGTTTGCAGCCAATGCAGGCCCAGCCGCCTTTGACGAGGCCGCCACCGCCGTCTACCACCAACGCTGGATGGCCGCCTTTGGCAAGGATTTCGCCTCATCCGCCCTGTCGGCGCGGATGTCCTACCGCTTTCCTTTCTTTCTGGATGCGGCGGCCAGCCTGGCCGAACGTGTGGGTGACCGCTTCATGAACGAATTTGGCGCGATCATGACCGGCGTCAAACCGAAATCGACCTATGCCCGCCCCGACATTGCCCTGCCCTTGAGCTGGGAAGTCGGCAAACAGTTCTTCCGGCAAAAGCTCTTGCGACAACCAGCGGGGGAAGCGGCTTACCGGCAGCGTGCCGAAGAAAATCCGACGCGCAGCAGTTCCTTCAGCGCTGTCTGCCTGCGTGACCCGCAAATTTCTGCACGATCTGTCGCGGCGGCTCTGGCACAAAAAACCCGCGTCAATCCAGCCGAGGAGCTATTCCAGTTTGCCAGCGACGCGCCCGCTGCGCGCCCGCTGTTGATCCTCTACGGTTCCGAATACGGCTACAGCAAGAGCACCGCGCTGCGTCTGGCGGAGGAACTTGCCGCCGTGACGGTGGACGATGCGCCCATCTCTCCACGCGTCCTCGATCTTGCCGCGCACGCCTTGATCGACTGGTCCCGCGAGCCACTGATTTTCATCATATGCGCGACGGCCGGGGATGGCGAATTCCCCGAGCATGCCCGGTCCTTCGTCGCCTGGCTCGAAGCGGGTGCGGCACTTGAGCAGACGGCCTACGCCTTGCTGGCCTGCGGCGACAGTAGTTATCCGAACTTCTGCCGTGCTGGTCATCAACTGCACGCCCTGCTGGCGCAGGCTGGAGCACGCGCCCTGCAGCCGGCCGCTGAAGTCGACCAGGAAGATGAAGATCAGCTCGCGAGCTGGTTCGATACTGTGCACACCCTGCTTGAGCACGCACCCACGCTCGCCACCCAGACGATGACGGGAGATTATCTGCCCGATGCGGCACGGTACTACTACGCAAGCCACGAGGAAAACAGCGGAATTTCACGCAAGCATCCCTGCCGCGCACGCATCGTCACGCGCACCCTGCTCACCCAGAACAGTACAGACGAAGCGCAGGAAACCGTCTCGCTGGAACTCGATCTGCATCACTTTCCCGACCCGCGACGCATGGAATGGCAGCCGGGCGATGCCCTCGGTGTGCTGGCACACAACCCGCCCACGCAAGTTGCACAACTCCTCGAACGGATGAACCTGGCGGGTGACACCAGCATCACGATCGGTGAGGAGACGCTCCGTTTCGAAGATGCCCTGCGCTCACGCCTCGATCTCAAATCGCTCCATCGTGCACGCATTGAAAAATTCGTCACGCACATCAATGATGCGACAGAGTGTGCACACTGGGAAAAGATCGTTGCCGAACATGAAGATGCGGATGAGGCGGCACGCGCATACGCTCAGGGTCGGGAACTCATCGACCTGCTCGATGACTTTCCGCAGACGACCCGCCAGCTTGCGCTGGCCGACTGGCTCAAGCTGCTGCCGCCCATACAGCCCCGTTTCTATTCAATTGCCTCATCGCCGCTCATCCATGCCGGTCAGATCACGCTCTGCGTTTCACGCGTGCGTTACACCACCCACGGCAAGGCGCGCGAAGGGCTGGCCTCGAACTATCTCGCCGCGCATCTCGACATCGGCAGCGAATGTGATGTCTTCCTCCAGCCCAACAAAACCTTCCGTCCCATCAGCCTGGATGCGCCGGTCGGTTGCGTCATGATCGGCCCAGGCACTGGGGTGGCACCCTTCCGGGGGTTCATTCAGCATATGACGCAACAAGCACGCGCCGCAAACAGCACGCTAGCCGAAATCTGGCCGCAAGGTGACGTGCCCTTGCTGTTTTTCGGCTGCCGCCACCCCGATCAGGATTTTCTGTATCAAACGGAATGGCAGGCACTGGATACCAACGGTGAAATCCGCCTGATCACCGCCTACTCACGCCATCAGGCCGAGAAGGTCTATGTTCAGCATCGCCTGCGCGACGAAGCCGCGCTGATCTGGCAGCGCCTCGAGCGCGGCGCAGCGTTCTTCATTTGCGGCGACGCCACCCACATGGCCGCTGATGTCGAACAAGCACTGCTCGAGATCATTGCCAGCCAGTGCCCATGCAGCCCCAGCGCAGCACGAACCTACCTCGAGCAGGTGGCGCGTGCCGGACGCTATCACAAGGATGTATGGGCCTGACATGCAGGGTCGCCCTTGCTCGCCCTGCTCCTCAAGGGGGTAGGGCAATGATTTGCATGCTCGCCGCACCCAAGACTTCAACCGGTCTCCGGGTTTTGGCTGACCCGTTCAACAAAAACGGCTTCCGGAGCGATCAACTCCGAAAGCCGCTGGCATGATGAAGCGTCAGATCAGGGTGTCAGTACGGCTTTCACCGAACCATCGACAGCCCCCTTATCAATGTAGCCGACCGCATTGGCATTGGCCGCCACAAACTTTTTCACTTCAGCATCCGATGCCATTTCCTTCAGCGCCTGCGCCTTGCCGGTAAACACCAGCTTGGCCCAGTAGGCTTTCACCTGTGCCGCATCCTTGCCCGTGACCTTCTGATAAAAAGCATCACGCGTCGCGTTACCGTCCGGCAGATCAACCGCCGTCAATTCTGACGACTTGCCCAGAAAAATATTGCTCACCTGCTCGGCGGACAAACCACCACCATGCTTGGGATTGACGATCACCACCTGAGCGAATGCGGGAACGGCAGCCGCCAGCAACAAGCCACCCACGAGTATCTGTTTGAAATTTTTCATGTCAGGCATCTCCAGGCGGTCAGAACACGAAATCCAGCGCGACGGTGTACAGATTCACCGACGCAGACTCTTGCATGAATGCCGTTGTCACGTTTGTAAACCCCCCACGATTCAAGCCCGATGCCAGGCTGGGCTTTTTGATATGATCCAATTGCGCCTTCAGTGCCACATTCTTGTAGACGTCATAACGTAGCCCCAGGGTTGTGGTGTTCTGCTGATAATGCGTATTGACCCGGTTGTAAATCATGGTTACCACCGGATGCAGACCGGCCGGGGTGGCCTCCTCTTTGGAGGTGATGCGCGCATGTCCCACATAAGGGGTGAATTTCCCCACACGATACCCCAGCAAGGCAGACCAGGCATTACCATCCTGAACGCTCGGCCCCTGGCTGCGTGCCAGAATGTACTCAGCCTGCGCCACCCATTTACTATCGTCGTACAGATAACCGAAATCATAGAGATCGGTATTCATATTTCTGAATGACAGATCCGACGATGTGTAGCCGAAGAGATTTAGCGCACTTCTCAGCGTCGCCAATGAACTCCCATCGGCATTCGATTTGGTGCGGGTATAACCAAAGCGGAAGGTATTGCTGTCTTTCTCGTACGCCACATTGAAGATTTTGGCTGAGCCACGGACATCGATGATATCGCCATTGCTCTGGGTGAGCAGTTTGAAGCGGCCACCGGTCAGCTGGGTGCTCAAGATACCGCCCGCCACATTGAACCGCGCACCGACATCCACACCATCCAGATGGGTGATCGGGTTATTCATGTAGATTTCGTAAGCCGGGCGCACGGTAATTTGCGTATAGCCCACGTTACGGAAATCAGATGTCATGAACACCGGTGCCACGACACGACCCGCCCGCACATAAACGGTATCGTTAATCTGATACTTGAGGTTGGCCCATTCAAACTGCGGCGCATAGGAATTGTCGGCGCGATGATCGGCAATCACCTGTGCCGTGGCTGAAAAACCGTTGCCCAGATTGGCGACCGCCTGCCCGCCCAGTTTGGTATCCACCCCAAACATGGTCGAACTGCTCGCACCCGGCCCATTCGGCTGCGTGATCGAGCCACGGAAATCTGCTGCACGCGTATTGCTATGCACCGCGCTCAACGTACCAAAACCACTAAAGTCATAAGTCACCTCGGCCAGTGCCGACTGTGCGCCAAACAGCCCGGCCAAGCTCATGGCTGCTGCTATTGCCTTCATTTTCATATGGATCCTTTTTTTGATTTATTTCGTTTGATACGCATCAGCAAGACCTATTTCGCATAGCCCTTTTAATGCCTGCATCACGTTCGCCGCCTTGATGCGGAACAGGCGAAAGATAAAGAATTGAGCACGAACTGTCCACTCCCCAGCGTCATGAGTGTCATGGGGAAAGCCCCTGATTCACTGCCCAGCGTTGTAGCTGTCCCAAGGGTAGCAGACCGGAAACCCCCTCCATCCGGTGGCGGGCATCAAAAAAATAGGTGCGCGGCAACTCACCCCACCAGCGCCGGTCGATTTCATGGCGCAACTTCTCCTCCTGCGCTTCGGCAAACACCCATTGCTCGACACCGGCCAAGCCCTGTTGCGCGGCAAAATCGGCCAGCGGTGCTATCGGCGCTGCAAGATCCGTAGACACCAGAACGATGTCCACCTGCGGATGCTGCCGCTTTAACTCAGCCAGGGTTTTAAGCTCTTTCGGGCAGTGCGTGCAATCGATGGACCAAAAGGTCAGAATGAACGGATGCCCCGCACGCGCAGCACTTAGCCTGGCCAGGCTGCCACTGACAAACGGCTGTACAGCGGCATCGGCATCGGCCTGTGCCAGCGAGCACACCAGCCACAATAACCCGCACAAGCAATGCAACCATCTCATGGCTGACCGGTTCCCGGCCCTGCAACTATTTCCAGCGGCCACAGGCGCAGCCCCTCATCCGCCGTGTTCCAGACCAGCCAGACCTTGCCGCGACCACGAATCAGTTGCGCGTAATCCGCCGCATGAGCGGTCATCGCCTGCGTCACCGGCACCGACCAGTGCTCACCCCGATCGCGCGAGTGCATCACCTGGATGCGTAACACCTGAGCGTCGCTGTCATATTCCTGCCAGGCAATGAACACCGCATCGCCCTGCACCTGCAGACTGGCATGCGCGGGCTGGCGTTCGCCATCCGCAAAGAGTTGCGCCGCGTGCGCCGTCTGGCCATCGATATGCCGATACCAAAGCCCCGCCTTGTCCTTCGCCCCGGTGAACCAGGACAGATGCCGGCGACCTTGCGTGTCGATGGCCAGTGCGCCACCATGATGTGGGCAACCATTGAGTTGCCAGCCATCCTCACTGGTGCGCTGTGCCGCCGCGTTGAAGCGCGCAATGGCGAAGTCGCGGATCTGACTGCCATCAGCGGCCGCATAGATATGCCGCCACAGCGCCACCGGCACGCCATCGGCATCCTGTGCCAGACCGATGCGACAGCACTCACAGGAATGATCGGCAAGCTTGCGGTTCGCGGAAAAGCTTTTACCGCCGTCAAGCGACTCAGCAACATAAACTGCCGCACCGGAATAGGGCTGCCCAGCCTTTTGTGCTGCCTGCAGATCACGCTTGTCGAGCCAGGCCAAAGCGACATGGCCATGCCTATCTACCGTCAGCGCGTCGAACCGATGGCTGATGACCTCACGATTGTCATTGACCGTCAGCGGTGTCGTGAAGCTCCGGCCACCATCGAGCGAGCGACTGAAACGGATATCACCGGTCATCGGCCCGGACAGCCCATGCGTCCAGGAAACATACAGAACACCCTTCTGCACGACCAGCTTGGGGCGATTTTCACCGTCTCCCAGGATCGACTCAGGCTCGGCGTTGACCCGCACCGGCGAGCTGAAACCACGACCAAGGTCGTCCGAATAACTGGCCAGCAGCAAGCCATCCCTGGCCACCACGCGCCACAGGCGAGCCGCTTCACTGCTTTCCGTGGCTTCATCAAAGGCAAGCGCCACCGCGAGCGACGGCCGGGCAAGAATTGCCTGCCAAGTTCGGCTGCGCTCGTGCGCTGCGGCCTTGTGGGGTGCTGCCTCGACGACCAACGCTGTGGGCGATTCAGCATGCGCCGTGCAGGTCTGCGTCAGTAGCAGGGCTGCGGCAGCCGATGCAGCAAGGATTTTTCGTTGAGAACTCATCCCGTGATTTATTTAACCTGCTCTATTTCTTCAGCATCTTCAACAGGGGCTCAATACTTGAACACCACTTCAGCAAAAAAGGCTCGACCCTGCGCTCGCGATGACTGATAGTACTTGCGGTCGCTGAGGTTGCTGCCAGACACAGAGACACTGGTGTGTTCGTCAAATTTGTAGGCTAGCTTGGCATCGACGAGGAAGAACGGATCATAAGCGCCATAAACTCCGTTAATGACATCCCGGTTCTCTTCGTTGTTGTACACCTTGCCCACATAATGACCACCCAGCGAACCACGCCAGGCACCGTAACTACCTTCGATACCGAGGTTGGCCATGCGGCGTGGCGTAGCAGTCATCACTTTGCCGACCGTCAGCGGCTTGGCGAAATTCTCGGTAATTTTCGGATCGTTGAACGTGACATTTGCATAGGTCGTGAGGCCTGCCATGAGTGGCTGACGCACTTCCAGCTCAATCCCGCGCACGCGTGCCTTACCTGCATTCTCGACCCCCTGCGCCATCAGCGAATCCGACTGGGTACGATAGATCAGATCCTTGAGCCGGTTCTCAAACACCGTCGCGCGCAGCAGCGTGCCCCCTTGCAGACGTTGCTCGCCGCCAAGTTCCCAGGAAGTCACGGTCTCGGGTTTGAGACCCGGGTTCGGCGTAAACGTGTAACCGGTAGTCGGTGTCCACCAGCCAAAAGTGTCACGCAAATTGGGCGTGTGAAACGAAGTACCGACCGAACCACGCACCGTGATGGCCTCCACCGGTCGCCAGACCAATGAAAGTTTTGGGCTGAAATGCGATTGCTTACGTGCCTCGAATTCGTTGCGATAGGCACCGGGGGCTTCGACCTGCTCGATCTCACCCTGCGTCGACCATTTGTCGTAGCGGCCGCCCACATAGGCCGTCAGCCGCTCGGCCAGGGCGATTTCGTCCTGCGCGTAAAACGAATAAGTGGTGTCCTCACCCGCAGTGTGATTCTTGATCGGTCCCATCGCACCAGGATTGCGCCAGTCGCTAATGGCGTAGGTCACCGTGTCGATGCTGCGTTTGACTGCCGACAGTCCGAGAGCCAGCTTCTGGCTCGCTGAAAGCGGCAGGCTGCCCTGCAAACCAGCGGAAATCTCACTGCTGGGCCGCAACATGCGCGAAGCAGTTCCCCCGGCAGCCAGCGTCGCACCCGGGCTCAGGACGATGTAGTTGTTGTAAAGCGGCATGTCCGCAAAGCCCAGCGTAGCCTTGAGCGCAGCACCGTTATCGAAGGCCTTCTCGTAAGAAGCCGAATAGCGGCTGTACTCCTTGATCTCGCTGTCAGGCCCGGTGAGGAACTGCGACTCCCGCACCGACAGACGCGCGCCGCCCGCCAGCACGACGTTGCCGCTACTGACCGGCGTGCCCGCGGCATTAGTCAGATCAGTGTGGTAATGGTTGCGACCGCTGCTGGTGTACAGGAATTGCGATGCCCCAAGGATGACGTGCGAGCTATGATCGATGTCCCAGTACAGCTTGACACCGACATTTTCGGCCGTCCAGCCAGCCTTGCCTTTGTCGCCCACCCGATAGCGGACATTACCGCTGGCATCTGTCGTGCGCGTCGCGCCACTGACCGACGTGGCACCACTGCCAACACTGCCGCTGATCACCGCACTGAGCAGCACATCGTCCTTGATGAAGCCATCGCTGCGCTTGTAACCGTAGTCGAAAACCACCGCCACGCTGGGGCCGAAACGATCCTGATACACCACGCTGCCCGCACGAAAATCGTCCGTACCCAAACCACCGCGCACGGTAACGGCACGCTTGGTCGGCGCTTTGGTGATGATATTGATGACACCGCCCATGGCACTACCGCCATACAGCGAGGAGAACGGGCCGGGCACGACTTCAATGCGCTCGATTGTTTCGGTCGGCACCGACTCCCAGGTGACCGTGCCAATATAAGGATCGTTGAGCGTCTGACCATCAACCAGCACCAGCGTGCGCGAAGCATCCGGAATACCGCGCAGCATGATGTGGGTACCCATCACGCTGGGTTCGTGGCCGCCCGGCCGTGACGCATAGGCGCCGGGTATGTGAGTCAACGCCTCGTCGGCCGACTGGATGTTACGTGCCTCGATCTCGCGCGCACCCACCACACTGACGGTGGCCGGCGCATCGGCCGTGCTCTTGGCAGACCTGGTTGCAGTAATCACGACTTCCTGCACTTGTTCTGCGTGCACATTCAGCGCACAAGCCAGCGTCATGGTCATGGCGGAGTAACGAAACATCGGGTTCATTGCGAAATTATTCTTTACGGATCAATGGCTGTCGTTAACGACGGCATACGCCTTTTAGATGGCAAGCACACCGCATCTGCGATTCTCATTTATTGATTTTCGTCAAGAAAATCAATAAATTGGAAACGCAAAATTATAGAACGACCATAAGATGCCAGCCTGCGGCATATTGTCGCAGGCCGTCCGGGCAGGGAATTTCAGCCCTCGTCCTTGCTCGTCAATCCATGCTCAACCGCATACACCGCCGCCTGCACACGCGACAGCAGATTGAGTTTCTTGAGAATATTCTGGACGTGAATTTTCACTGTGCTTTCGGCGAGCTCGAGACTCCGCGCAATCTCCTTGTTGCTAGCACCGCGCGCCAAAAAGCCGAGAATTTCACGTTCACGCGGCGACAAACGATCTTTGTCCGCAGGCACTGCCGCAGGTGCTGTCTGCGGCGTGCTGACGCTTTTCATCAGCTTGCTGGTCATCTGCGGCGACATGACGGAATCACCATCGACCGCGCTCCGAATGGCATTCACCAGAAAATCGGTCTCGATATTCTTAAGCAGATAACCATGCGCCCCCGCACGCAAGGCCTGCAACAGGTCTTCAACGTCTTCAGACACCGTTAACATCAGGATGCGCGCATCGGGTGCCTCATCAGCCACCAGGCTCACCGCCTCGCGACCGGTGATCCCCGGCATGTGGATATCCAGCAACACAACATCCGGCTGCAGCGTCTTGGCACGCTTGACCCCTTCGAGCGCATCGCCCGCCTCACCCACCACATCGAAGCCCGGCTGGCGTTGCAACAAGGCCTTGATGCCGCTACGAAACAGGGTGTGATCGTCAATCAGCAGGATACGAAGGCGTTTTTCTTCAGTCATGGTCAGCCTGTTTCACGGGGCAGGCGCAGTATCACTGTGGTACCTGCGTCCAGCGTAGATTGTATTTCGAACTGCCCACCGATGCGGTGTGCACGTTCACGCATGATCTTGATCCCGACATGCACATCGCCTTCATCGGTCGCTGACGCTATATCAAAACCCCGGCCATTGTCCTGCACCGAAATCGCACACACCGCATTACGCTCGATGAGTACCCTCACCTGCGTCGCCCTGGCGTGCTTGCGGATGTTGGACAAGGCTTCCTGAACGATGTGAAGTATTTGTATTGCATTTTGCGCCGACATCTCACGGTCGCCACCCTGGCGTTCCAGCAATGTAGCGATGCCGGTCTGGCCTTCAAATTTTTCCAGCGCACTGGCAATCGCCGTTTCGACATTCCCCGCAACCACCCGCGTGCGGAAATGCACCAGCAACTCCCGCACATCGTCGTAACTTTCCTGGATCCCCTCACGAATCCTCGCCAGCTCGTCCTGCGCCTCCTGCATATCCTCGCGCCGCAGAGAATCCTGCAGCATCTGCGCCTGTATGTTAAGAAAGGCCAGCGACTGGGCAATGCTGTCATGCAATTCTTCAGCCAGCAGATTGCGCTCTTCAGAAACTGCCATTTCCTTCTCGCGTTCGACGAGACGCTGATTTTCGATCGCCACGCCCAAATGCTGACCGACTGTTTCCAGCAGGCGCACCTCATTTTCGCGCAATGAGCGAGGGTTATAGAAAAACAGATTGAAGACACCCAGAATCTGGTTTTTCGAAGAAATCGGTATGGCCACCATCGAAGCAAAGCCTTCGCGATCACGACAGGCCATCGCCTTACCGAGTGCCGGTTGTTGCACCAGTAACGATGAAGCCGGCTGACCGCTGGCCGCAGCACCGCCGCAGAGACAGTCGCCCACAGGCAGGCAACCCTCGCAACGCAGGAATTCTTCCGACATATTTCGATGCACACCGATCCGCATCTGTTTACCGCCTTCTTCGACAAACCGCACCAGTCCTGCCTGGGCATCCAGCAACTGCATGACCTTATCGAGTACTTCGTAGCAAGCCACATCGCGCGGCACCGGCACACTGAGGTAGGCAGCCACCTCGTAGAGCAAGGTCAGCTCACGGTGCTTGATTTCGATGTCCCGGGTTTTTTCCTCGACACGCTGCTCGAGCTTGTCATAAATATCTTCCAGTCGATCCGCCATGGCATTGAAACCGCGTCCGACTTCACCAAACTCATCATTGCGCCGCACCGGCAGACGCACACGAAAATCGGCTTCCGACATCCGCCGGATGCCGTCCCGCATCTCCTCCAGCGGACGGATGACCATGACAAAAAAGAAACCGATCAGCAACGTGGTTCCAATCATCGCCAGCACAATCAAACCGATCTGGAGCAGACGCAGCCAGGTCGCACTGCGCGTGCCGCTATGCTCGACGGCAGCAACCAGCTGATTGACATGCGAAACGAACTGCTCGACAGACGCACGATACTGCAGCAAATGAACGGCTCGCTGCTCCTGCGGCATCTGCAGCATTTTCTCGATGCGCGGGCGCATCTCCTGATTCCATTCAAGACGCATCTGCCTTAACAGTCGCTCAATCTCCGGCTCATCCCTGGGCAGAAACAACGGCCGCTTCGGGTCGCCAATTTCAAGATCGCGCATGATCCGCTCAAAGGTCGCAACCTCCTTGGTGATCGCCGCCTGCATGACGGACTCTTCCTCCGGCGTTTGCGTCGCCCGCGACAGCAGGAAAACAATCCGGTACGTCCGCATGCGCTGGCTGCCTGCATCATTGATCGCCGCCGCATTGCCCTCAAGCTGCCAGGACAGAAACAAGGTCAAACCAATGGCAATCAGGGCAACCAGAAAAAAAGCCACCAGAATGCCGATGATCTTTGCGCTGAGTTTTTGAAAAAGCATTGAAACCCCAAAAACAAACCTGAAACCTGATCAGAAAAACAAAAAGCCGCCAGAACCTCTGACGGCTTTTGCTGAGCTTCCGAAGTGCGATTAACGCTTCGAGAACTGCTTGCGACGACGCGCCTTGTGGAAACCAACCTTTTTACGTTCGACTTCACGGGAATCACGCGTCACGAAGCCAGCCTTGGAGAGTGCGGGCTTCAACGTTTCGTCATAATCGATCAGTGCGCGGGTAATGCCATGGCGCACCGCACCGGCTTGCCCGGATTCGCCGCCACCGATGACATTCACCATGATGTCGAATGTCTCGATGTGTTCGGTCAGTTCGAGCGGCTGACGCACGACCATACGACCGGTTTCACGCGAGAAAAACTCGTCAAGCGGCTTGTCGTTGACAACGATCTTGCCGCTGCCTTTTTTGATGAACACACGCGCCACCGCAGTTTTGCGGCGGCCGGTTCCGTAGTTATAAGTAACGGCCATGATGTTTCCTGATGTTAGACGACCAGCGTTTTCGGCTGCTGCGCGGTGTGCGGATGTTCGGCACCGGCGTAGCACTTCATTTTCTTGAGCATTGCGTAACCCAGCGGCCCCTTCGGCAACATGCCCTTGACGGCCTTCTCGAGCACACGACTCGGGAAGCGCTGTTGCAGCTTGGTGAAGTTGGTTTCGCGGATGCCACCCGGGTAACCGGTATGGCGATAATACATTTTGTCTTGCGACTTGTTGCCGGTTACGCGCAGCTTCTCGACGTTCACGACTACGATGTAATCGCCGGTATCTACGTGCGGCGTATATTCGGTCTTGTGCTTGCCACGCAGACGGCGGGCAATTTCGGTGGCCAGACGACCCAATACCAGGTCGGACGCATCGACGACATACCAGTCGCGCTTGACTTCATGCGGCTTGGCGGAAAAAGTTTTCATAAATATCCTCGACATCCCTCGCACGGCACATGCGGGCGTGCAGACTCATTGCGGAAACCGCGCATTATAGCCAGGCCATTTCGTCGCTGTCAAACAAAATCCTGAGCATGATCCGGCAACGGCCTGTTTTACCCGCCGTGCCGGGTATGGCTTATAATCCGCAGCCCTACCGAGGAGCGCTGCGAGGTGCGGCTCACTGCCGTCCCCAGGCTCGGTTCCAGTTCATTCAGAACGGCGCTCACCTGAAACCCGTGCCGGTCACGGGGTGTGCAGGTGGGCATGGGGCTTCCTTACCCCGCCTTACTCCGCCTCACCCCGTTCCGGCCACAGACCAAGGAGATTGCTGTGGCTGCCCAAGAATTTACCGATTGCAAGATTGCCGACCTGTCGCTCGCCAGCTGGGGTCGCAAAGAAATCCGCATTGCCGAAACCGAAATGCCCGGCCTCATGGCGATCCGCGCGGAATACGCCAAAAGCCAGCCGCTGAAAGGCGCGCGCATCACCGGCTCGCTGCACATGACCATCCAGACCGCCGTACTGATCGAAACCCTGACGGCACTCGGCGCGCAGGTGCGCTGGGCTTCGTGCAACATTTTTTCAACACAGGATCACGCCGCCGCCGCGATTGCCGCCGAGAACATTCCGGTGTTTGCCGTCAAGGGCGAATCGCTCGAAGATTACTGGGATTACACCCACCGCATCTTCGAATGGCCGAACAACGCGCTGTCCAACATGATCCTCGACGACGGCGGCGATGCCACGCTGCTGCTGCATCTGGGCAGCCGGGCTGAAAAAGACCTCAGCGTGCTGGGCAAGCCGGGCAGCGAAGAGGAACGCATCCTGTTTGCCGCCATCAAAGCCAAGCTCGCCACAGATAACACCTGGTATTCCACCCGTCTGGCCGCGATTCAGGGCGTGACTGAAGAAACCACCACCGGCGTGCATCGCCTCTACCAAATGCACGAACGTGGCGAACTGAAGATTCCGGCAATCAACGTCAATGATTCCGTAACCAAATCGAAGTTCGACAACCTCTACGGTTGCCGCGAATCGCTGGTCGACGGCATCAAGCGCGCCACCGATGTCATGATCGCCGGCAAGATCGCCGTCATTGCCGGCTATGGCGATGTCGGCAAAGGCTCGGCGCAAGCCATGCGTGCGCTCTCGGCGCAGGTCTGGGTCACCGAAATCGACCCCATCTGCGCGCTACAGGCGGCGATGGAAGGCTATCGCGTCGTCACCATGGAATATGCCGCCGACAAAGCCGACATTTTCGTCACCTGCACCGGAAATTACCATGTCATTACCCATGATCACATGGTGAAAATGAAGGATCAGGCCATCGTCTGCAACATCGGTCACTTCGACAACGAAATCGATGTCGCCTCGATCGAAAAATACGAATGGGAAGAAATCAAGCCGCAGGTCGATCACGTCATTTTCCCCGCCGTGACAGGGCAACCGGGGCGGCGCATCATCCTGCTGGCCAAGGGTCGCCTCGTCAATCTGGGCTGCGGCACCGGCCATCCGTCCTATGTCATGAGCTCCTCTTTCGCCAACCAGACCATCGCGCAGATCGAGCTTTTCACACGTAATGCGGACTACCCGGTCGGCGTCTACACTTTGCCCAAGCACCTCGACGAAAAGGTCGCCCGTCTGCAACTGAACAAGCTCAACGCCCAACTCAGCGAGCTGACGGATGCCCAGGCAAACTACATCGGCGTGCCGAAAAACGGCCCGTACAAGCCGGACAGCTATCGCTATTGAGCATGAGTGTGGCTGCACCGCCACACGCTCAAAACCCGTTCGCGGCAAACCCTTCGCCAGGCTTACCGCGAACGGAACATGTTTCATGCCTCACTGGAAATTCACCTTATTCCCCTTATGAGCCCTTCACCCCGCACTTCACCCCCCGCACTGCCTTTCAGCATGGAGTTCTTCCCGCCGCAAACGCCGGAAGGTGTCATCAAGCTGCGTGCCGTGCGCGCGCAACTGGCGGCACTGAAACCCAGCTTTTTTTCCTGCACTTTCGGTGCAGGCGGCTCGACGCGTGACCACACGCTGGACACCGTGCTGGAAATGCAGGGCGAAGGCCATCAAGCCGCACCGCATCTATCCTGCATCGGCTCGACCCGCGACAACCTGAGCGTCATCCTCGCCCAGTACAAGAATGCGGGGATCCGCCGCATCGTCGCACTACGCGGCGACCTGCCTTCAGGCATGGCGGTGGCGGGCGAATTCTCCTATGCCAACGAACTGGTCGAATTCATTCGCCAGGAAACCGGCGACTGGTTTCACATCGAGGTTGCCGCCTACCCGGAAGTGCACCCCCAGGCACGTTCGGCAACGAGCGATCTGGAAAACTTCCGGCGCAAGGTCGAAGCCGGTGCGGATGCCGCTATCACCCAGTTTTTCTATAACGCCGACGCCTACGATCATTTCGTCGAGGCAGCACAAAAGTCTGGCATCACGATTCCCATCGTGCCAGGCATCATGCCGATTGCCAGCTACACCAATCTCGCCCGTTTTGCAGGCAACTGCGGGGCAGAAATACCGCGCTGGCTGGCCAAACAACTGGAGTCCTACGGTGATGACACAGAATCCATCCGCGCCCTGGGGCTCGATGTGGTCACCGCCATGTGTGAACGTTTGCTAAAAAATGGCGCACCTGGTCTGCATTTTTACACCCTCAACCAGGCCGGGCTGACCACGGAAATCTGGCGACGATTGGGCTTGGGCTGATCGATGCCTCACATAAACAAAGACCCGGCCACCTTGCGGGAGCCGGGTCTTTGTCCATGAACTAAAAACGCGTTACCAGCGATAGTTCACCGAAACACCGTAAGTACGCGGCTGCAGATAATACGCCGTGGTCAGATTGGCAAAGCCCGGCCCGAAATCGATGAAATTCACGGGCTGCTGCTTGTTCGTGACATTCCTCACCCACAACGCCATGTCTGCATTCCCCGGGCCACCGAGCGGAATTCTCGACAACGCCAGGCGCAGATTCAGCAGGCCATAACCATCCACTTTGGTACTCCCCGCCACGGCCTTGCTCGCATCGACCGGGGAAAGCTGGTACGGATAGCTGTATTGCGACGAGGTATAGCTGTAATCCGCAATCGCACGCCACTGACCGACACTCGTCTGCCCCAACCGGGCATCTGCCGTGAACGTCAGCGTATGTTTGGGGGCATGCGGGAAGGCACGGTTACCCGCCACATTACTGATCGGCTGGCCAACGGCTGCGGCCTCCATGTACTCGCCATATTTGCCATTGAGATAACCGTACCCCAGTTGCAGACGCAAGGCATCGATCGGCCGGTAGCTGGCCTCCAGTTCTATCCCCTTAGTCTTGGCTTTGCCCGCATTGCGGATCACCGACAAACCCGGCGTCCCGGTAAACCGCGAAATCTGCATGTTCTGGATGTCGTTGTAGAACAACGCGGCATTCAGTTGCATGCGGCCATCCGCAGAGGTCATCTTGGCACCCACCTCATAGGTCTTCTGCTTTTCCGGCTCAAACGGAATCCTGGCTTCGGCCTGTGTCGGTGCCTCGCCCTGGAAGCCGCCGCTCTTGAAGCCTTCAGCGTATTTGGCATACACATTGGTACGCTCGTCGAGCTTATACGCCAGCGAAACCATGGGGGTCGTTGCCGAGAACGAAGCACTGGCGCTGGTGGGCGGAATTGCTGCCCCCATCGCGGCGGCCGTCACCGTCTTGAAGCGCAAGCCCTGCTTGTCTTCCGTCGTGCGACGCAGGCCACCAGACAGCGTCCAGGCATCGGTCAACCGGTAATCCAGCTGGCCATACAACGCCTTGGCCTTACTGGCATAACCATACTCCGAGCTATCGTTGCCAAACAACGCGATATGCGGATTGACGGTGTAACCATCATCCTTGTAATGATAAAAACCCAGCAGATACTTCATGCGATCAGTATGACCAATCCACTGCAGTTCCTGCGACTTTTGTGTGTAGTCGGCGATGCGCTGGCCGTTGTAAATTTTCACCGGCGTACCGTCCAGATCGAAGGAATCATTGTTCGTCAGGTTGCGATGAGAGGCGATCCATTTCAGGGTGTTCTGCCCATCGAGCTGCCATGAAACCGTCAGGCCATGCCCTTTCAGATTCAGCCGCTCATACGACGGATAGTCTATGCTCGCCATCTCCTGCCGGTCTTTCGCCACATACGGTGCCATGGCCGCGAGCGGTCCGGTGGTGGCCGTCATCCGGTAGAGTTGATTGTGCGGCAACGCCTGATCCACCTTGGTGTAATCGTATCGATAATCCGCCTGGATATCCTTGGAAAAATCGAGCAACACCGCAAGACGAGCCCCCAGATTGTCGCGCGTATCCAGTTCGCTCACCGGGCTACCTGCCCGCGCCTTGACCAGACCATCCCGCTTTTCTGTACGCATCCCAAGTGAAACACTGGCAATCCCAAAACGGGGCAGATCCAGCGAGAATTTTTCTGTGTGCATGCCGTAATTGCCGATATCGACACCAACCGAGCCACCGAATTCACCACTTGGTTTCTTGGTGACGATATTCACAGCACCGGCCATGGTGTTACGACCATACAGCGTACCCTGCGGGCCGCGCAGCACTTCGATGCGCTCGACATCCACCACATCGAACACCGAACCCACCGCCTTACCCAGATAGACCCCATCCAGATACATGCCCACACTGGGCTCCCAGTACATCGCCGCGTTGAACGTCACGCCACCACGAATGGCCACTTGAGAAGTGACATTACTGGTCGGATATTTACTAATCTGCAGATTGGGCGACAGCGCATTGAGATCAAGCACATTGTTGATCCCGCGCGCCTCAATCTGGCTACTGGTCAGCGCACTGATGGCAATCGGCACATCCTGCAAGCGTTCCACTCGCTTCTGGGCGGTTACGATAACCTCTTCGATCGGTGCCTCCGCCGCCATGCCCGCACCAGAAAAGACCGAAGCCACTGCCGTGGCCAGTGCCAGACGTCGTGCGTGCAGGTGACGCGAAAAATGTTGATGCTGAGCCATGTGGTTCTCCCTGTTGTGCTTGTTGTACTTGTTGTACTTGTCTCTTCAACAACCCATGCGACCCATGCGAGTCATTCGAGCCTGTGACGGAGTATAGCGAGCTGCATAAAGGGCACAAGTACCCTTATGAACTGACCGCCTGTCATTAAGCCAGCCTTAATCTGGCGTCACTAAAATCGCTTTTATTTCATCCCGGGGTACGACACCTATGTTCCACCGACACGCTGCTTCATACTTGCTGCTGTTGATCCTGTCCGCCAGTACAGTGCAGGCAGAAGGGCTTCCGTCGCCGGACGCGCTCTCCCTGAAACCCGCGCAAATGAGCACACTGGGCATCGAAACCATCACGCTCGGCACCGCCACGGCAGCACACCACCCACGCCGGCCTGCCCGGGTGCTGATCCCCAACGACCAGATGCGGGTGATCAGTGCCCCTACGGGCGGGCTACTCACGCAACTGCGCGTCGCACCCGGCGACCCTGTGCGCCGCGGCCAGATCGTGGCACTGCTTTCCAGCGCGCAAGCCCTCGAACTGCAACGCGACGCACGCCAGTCAGCCAGCCAGTCTGGCTTGCTGGAGCAAAATCTGCGTCGCGACGAGCAGTTGTATGCCGAAGGACTGATCCCGGAATCCCGCTTACTGGCCACGCGCGCAGCCAGCACGCAGGCACGCGCACAAGCGCAGGAGCGGCGCACAAGCCTCACACTTTCCGGCATGTCGTCAGAAGGCAACGAAGTGGCTCTACGCGCTCCCCTGGATGGGGTGGTTCTGGAACAGGGCGCGCAAACCGGCCAGCACGTCGAGGCCACCACGCCGATTTACAAAATTGCCCGCCTTTCACCGCTGTGGCTGGAAATTCAGGCGCCGGCGGATCTGGCCGCCGCCTTACTGCCGGGAGCCACCCTACAGATCGCCGGTATTCCTGATGACGTTTTGAAAGTCCGCCTCATGGCCACCGGGCGACAGGTCGATGCAGCCAGCCAGAGCGTGCTGTTGCGTGCACTGGTCAGTCAGGGCGCGGAACGGCTGATGCCTGGCCAACTCGTCGAAGTCAACATCAACATCAGCCCCGACCCAGCCGCTTCCGCCGACAAAAGCGAACGCATGACCCTGCCCACACCGGCCTTGATCCGGCATGCAGGCAACACGTACGTTTTTGTGCAGACTTCCGCCACACAATTTGAAGCGCGCGCCGTCAAGCTGTGGCAGCAAGGACAGAACAGCATCCAGATCAGTGGCGTGCGTAGCGGTGAGCGCGTCGCCACCAAGGGCGTCTCCGCACTCAAGGCACTGCTGACCGGCGTGGCTAAGGAATAATCATGCTTCATACCCTGATCCGCCTGGCCTTGAGCCAGCGCATACTGGTACTGGTACTGACCGCGATCCTGATTGCAGCGGGAGTCCATGCCTTTTTCAATCTGCCGATCGACGCCTTTCCGGAGATTTCACCCACCCAGGTCAAGATCATCCTCAAGTCACCGGGCATGACCCCTGAAGAAGTCGAAACCCGGCTGGCCGTGCCGGTCGAACAAGAGCTGCTGGGGATACCCGGCCAGCGGCAACTGCGCTCGATGTCGAAATACGGCCTGACCGACATCACGCTGGATTTCAACGAAGGCACAGACATCTACTGGGCGCGCCAGCAGGTGGGCGAGCGGCTGGCGGCGGCCATGGAAAAGCTGCCCCACGGTGTTTCGGGCGGGCTTGCCCCCATCACCACCCCTCTGAGCGAGATGTATATGTTCACGCTGGAGGGCGATCTGTCGCTTGCCGAACGCCGCGCCCTGCTCGACTGGACGATCCGCCCGCAACTGCGCACCGTGCCCGGCGTGGCCGACGTGAATAGTCTGGGCGGCGAAGTGCGTACATTTGAAATTTCACCCCGCCCGCAACTGCTGGCCACGCGGGGGATCACGCTGAAGGAAGTGCAGCAGGCACTGGAAGCCAACAACCGCAACGATGGCGCAGGCCGGCTCACTGAAGGCGAAGAATCCTTGCTGGTGCGTGCGGAAGGCGCAATCCGCACACTGACGGACGTGCGTGACATCGTCATCAAGCCTGGCGTGTCCGGTGTCGCAGGCATGGCGGCGATCCGCATCGGCGATGTAGCCGAAGTGCGTCATGGCGCGCTGACCCGTTACGGTGCGGTCACCCGCAGCCATCGCAACGCACAAGGCCAGATCGAACAAGGAGAAACCGTCGAAGGACTGGTGCTGGGGCTGCGCGGCGCGAATGCACAGCAGGTGGTGACGGGGGTCAAGGCGCGGCTGGCGGCAATCGCACCGACCTTGCCGCCCGGCGTGCAGGTCGTGCCGTTGTACGACCGCAGCCAACTGGTCGATCGCGCCATCGGCGGCGTCACCAAGGCGCTGCTGGAGGCCGGCGTACTGGTGGTCTTGCTGTTGCTGGCCTTCCTCGGCAATCTGCGCGCCGCGCTGGTGGTCACGCTGATGCTGCCGCTCTCCGCGCTGGCCACCTTTCTGCTCATGCGCCAGTTCGGTCTTTCCGCCAACCTGATGAGTCTGGGCGGGCTGGCCATTGCCATCGGCATGCTGGTCGACGCCGCCGTGGTGGTGATAGAAAACGTTGAAAGCCAGCTCGCCGAAGCACAGGAAAATCTGCCCACGTTGCATCTGGTATTCCGTGCCACGCGTGAAGTGGCGATGCCCGTGGTCTCCGGCATTGCCATCATCATCATCGTTTTTCTGCCGCTGCTCACCCTGCAGGGGCTGGAAGGCAAGATGTTTGGCCCGGTCGCGCTGACCATCGTGTTCGCGCTCTCCGCCTCGTTGCTGCTCTCGCTCACCCTCGTCCCTGTGCTCGCTTCCTGGCTGATCCGGCGCGGCGTGCATCACGAGCCCTGGCTGGTTCGCAAACTCAATACAGCCTATGCAAAACTGCTGGATGCGGCACTGGCGCATGGCCGTATCGCAGTCATCGGCGCGCTGCTGAGCCTGGCCGCTGCCCTGCTGGCCTTTGGCTGGCTGGGCAAGAGTTTCATGCCGACCATGGATGAAGGCAACCGGGTGGTGCAATTGGAAAAACTCCCCTCCATCGATCTGGATCGCGCCGTGGTGATGGATCTGGCCGTGCAACGCGCGCTGCTCGAACGGGTGCCAGAAGTGGCAGCAATCGTCGCCCGCGCCGGTTCCGACGAACTGGGTCTCGACCCGATGGGCTTGAACCAGACCGACAGTTTTCTGGTACTCGCCCCGCATGAACGCTGGCGGCAGCCGGGTGCGGACGCCGACTGGCTGACCGATCAGTTGCGTGCCGTGTTGGCCGATTTTCCCGGCATGGGTTATTCCTTCACCCAGCCGATCGACATGCGGGTGAATGAAATGATGACCGGGGTACGCGGCGATCTGGCGATCAAGATTTATGGTAGCGACCTGAATACACTGAACGCGCTCGCCGAAGGAATCACGGCGGTGGTCAAAACCATTCCCGGTGCGGAAGACACGCTGACCGTTAAAAATGAAGGCGTGCAATATCTGCAGGTCAGCATAGACCGCCTGGCTGCCGGGCGGCTGGGTTTGAACATCGACGACATCCAGCGTTATCTCAAAACGCTGCTCGAAGGGCAAACGTTCGGTGAAGTGATCGAGGGCAACCGGCGCACGCCGATCGTCCTGCGCGGCCCGGCACATCTCCAGGCCTCTCCCGCCGATTTCGCCGCCCTGAATCTGCCGCTGCCGAATGGCGGCAGCGTGCCGCTGGCCAGCGTCGCCCAACTGCTACGGCAGGATGGCCCAGTCAAAATCGACCGCGAAAACGCCCAGCGTTACGTCGTTGTCCAGTCAAATGTGCGCGGTCGCGATCTGGTCGGCTTCGTTGAAGAAGCGCGTGCGGCGGTGGCGCAACAGGTGAAACTCCCCGCAGGCACGCATCTGGCCTGGGGCGGGCAATTTGAAAATCAGCAGCGCGCCAGCGCGCGTCTGCAGGTGGTCATCCCGATCGCACTGGCACTGATCTTTTTCCTGCTGTTCTCCACCTTTGGTTCGGTACGACAAGCACTGCTGGTACTGGCCAACATTCCGTTTGCATTGATCGGCGGTATCTTCGGCCTGCTGGTGAGCGGAGAATATCTGTCCGTCCCCGCTTCCATCGGTTTCATCGCGCTGCTGGGGATCGCCGTGCTCAATGGTGTGGTCATGGTGACTTACTTCAACCAGCTGCTGGCACGCGGCCTGCCGGTAGCCGAGGTGGTCGTTGAAGGGGCGCGTCGCCGCCTGCGGCCGGTGCTGATGACAGCTGCCATCACCGCCTTTGGCCTGCTGCCCATGCTGTTTGCCAGCGGCCCCGGCTCGGAAGTACAACGCCCGCTAGCCATCGTGGTCATCGGCGGCCTCATCACCTCCACCGCGCTCACGCTGATCCTGCTGCCCATCCTGTTCCGCCGTTTCGGCGTCGAACAAGCCCTGCCCTTTCACCAGGAGACCTCCCATGACTGATGCCTTGCTGACGCTCGTAGTGCCTACGCATCTCGCCGAAGCCGTCGAAGACCTTCTGCTGGCGCACCCCGAGCTCGTGGCCGGCTTTACCGCCAGCCATGCCGATGGACACGGTAGCCAGGCACAACTGACCAGCACGGAAGAACGGGTAGCCGGCCATGCCCCGCGCATGGCGATCGCCACCGTCGGCCCGCTGAGCCAGCTGCAGGCTCTGCTGGCCTTGCTGAAAGCACAGTTACCACACGCCAATCTTTATTACTGGCTCACGCCTGTCATTGCCCGGGGAACACTATGAAACATGGAATATGGATCGGGATCGCCGCGCTGCCCTGGTCCGTGCTGGCGCAACCCATGGCAGAAGCCACGCCGGATCTGCCCGCCAACACACTCGTCCAGCGCGTGTTGAGCGAACTGCCGCAGGTGCAGGCCACACGCCGTCTGCAAAGCGCAGAAGAAGCCCGGCGTGACGGGCTGGTGGCCGGGCCTTATGAATGGAATCTGCGGGCGGGCATACAGAATCGTCGCAGCGCGCCTGTTGGCCTGCATGCCGAACGGTTTACCGAATGGAATGCAGGCATCGAGCGTACCCTGCGCCTGCCCGGCAAGGCGCGGGTCGATGCCGATCTGGGCGAAGCCGGGGTAGCACAGGCTCGCATCGCCTACGGCGACGCACTGCACGAAGCCGCACGGGCACTACTCAAGCACTGGTTTGACTGGCGGCGCGAAGAAGCGACGGCGGCGCAATGGGTGCAGCAAGTCGAACTGCTGCGCCTGCAAAGTGCCAGCGTTCAACGTCGCCTGACGCTGGGCGATGCCGCACGCATTGAAGCGACACAAGCCAGCGCCGCACAGGCGCAGGCCGAAGCCCAACTGATGCTGGCGCAGTTGCGCGCCCACAACAGCACCGTCACCCTGCGCCAGCTTTATCCCGGCCTGCCACTCGTCGTTCCCCCTGAAGCTGATACTGAATCCGAGCCCGTACCCATCACCGGCGAGCCCGCCGACTGGCTGGCCACCATGAGCGAACACAGCCATGAGCAGGCACTGGCGCGCGCCACCACCCGCCGCGCGCAATTACAGGCCGAACGTCAGCAGCAGGAACGCAGTGCTGACCCCACGCTGGGCGTGCAGATGTCACGCGAACGCGCAGGAGAAGAACAGATCATCGGGCTCACCCTGAGCATCCCGCTCGCAGGCGATGCCCGCCACGCCACCCGCCATATCGCACAGGCCGAAGCCGAAGCCAGCGCGCAGCACGAAGCGGCCATCACCCGCAAGGTGGCCACCGAAGCCCGCCTGCAATATCAGGCCGCCCAGTCAGGCCATGCCACATGGCAGGCCACCCACGCCGCCGCCAGGCGGCTCGACGAAGCCGCCGCACTCATCGAGCGCGCCTACCGCCTGGGTGAAGGCAGCCTCAGCGATCTGCTGTATGCCCGCCGTCAGGCACACGAAGCCCGCCTCGCCGCGACAATCAGCCGCTTCGATGCCCGCGAGCAACGCTACCGTCTGCTGCTGGATGCCCACCAGTTGTGGGATTTCGAGGATGAACCCGTGCCTGCGCAAACGCCATGAAACTTCCGGATTAGCAATAAACCTCAGCGGACTTCCCGCAGTCCACATCCTTCCACACCCTCTACTTCCGTCATTCCCGCGCAGGCGGGAATCCACGGATGGGTGATGTCTATCAGGTGAAACTGGATCCCCGCCTGCGCGGGGATGACGAACCTTGGCATTGCTGCCCATTCGTTCCAATCAAATAAAACTTAGCGTCGACCACCCAGTATCGAGCCAAGTACGCCGCGCAGGATCTGTTTGCCGATTTCACGGCCGATGGTGCCAGCCACGCCGCGTGCTGCGCTTTTGGTGGCGGCTTCGAATACGCCTTCGCGATGCCCGCCACGCGGGCCGGTGCTGCCGCCGAACAGATCACCCAGTGACGACAGGATGCCGCCAGAATCTGCGGGTGCGGGTGCGGGTGCGGGTGCGGGTGCGGGTGCGGGTGCGGGTGCGGGTGCGACTGGGCGAGACGCGGGAGTGAGTGTGGGCGCGGTGTTGCTGGCACTGGTCGCACTGGCCACGCGGGCGGGACGCGCTGGAGGCGGCAGCGCGCCTGGACGACCCGGCGCAGCGGTGGACGGGGCGGCCAGGGGGGACTGTGTGACGGGAGCCGCGCCTTCCTTGAGCACTTCATACGCCGAAAGGCGATCGAGTGCTTCGAGATATTTCCCGAGCAAGGGTTGCGCGGTGATTTCAGCGCGGCGCTCTTCGGTGGTCAGCGGCCCGAGCCGCGAGGCAGGTGGGAATATCATCGCCCGCTCCACGATCTGCGGGCGGCCTTTTTCATCGAGAAAAGACACTAGGGCCTCGCCCACGCCCAGATCGCCGATGACACTGGCCGCGTCGAATTTCGGATTGGCGCGCAGGGTTTGCGCCGCCACCTGCACGGCTTTCTGGTCGCGCGGGGTGTAGGCGCGCAGGGCGTGCTGCACACGGTTGCCGAGTTGCCCGAGGATTTTGTCCGGCACATCAAGCGGATTCTGCGTGACGAAATACACGCCCACGCCCTTGGAGCGGATCAGGCGCACGACCTGCTCCACCTTGTCGGTGAGTGCTTGCGGAGCATCGGTAAACAGCAGGTGCGCTTCGTCGAAGAAGAACACCAGCCGTGGCTTGTCCAGATCGCCGGCTTCGGGCAACTGCTCGAAGAGCTCGGCCAGCAGCCAGAGCAGGAAGGTGGAATACAGCGTGGGGGCATTGATGAGTTTTTCCGCCGCCAGCACATTGATGAGGCCACGGCCGTTTTCATCCACGCGCATCAGGTCGTGGATGTCGAGCATCGGTTCGCCAAAGAAAAGATCGCCGCCCTGGGTTTCCAGTGTGAGCAGACCACGCTGGATCGCGCCGATCGAGGCGGCGGCGACATTGCCGTATTCCGTGGTGAATTCTTTGGCGTTGTCACCGACGTGCTGCACCATGGCGCGCAAATCCTT
>JAGOVA010000107.1 GCA_018061005.1 Sterolibacterium sp.
CCGTTCGTCAGCAGCACCATGAAAATAGGCGTCCGGGTGCCGATACTCTATCTGCGGACAACCAAGGGGCAGACGAAGGACTGGCAATTCGACCCCGATTTCGATACCACGCGCAAATGCGGTGAAAAGATTCTGGTCGAAGACTCGCTCAATCAGGTCATCGAGTACGCCGTCAAGCACCGCCTGCCGGTGCTGTTCACCCTCAATGGCGGCATATGGGCGGACGCCCAGTGCGATATTCCCGAGTGGGATGTCAACGACGCGCTAGAAAAAGAGATTGCCAACTGTCAGTGGAATGAAAAAAACGAGGTCTTTCCGGATGATTATCTGAAAACCCTCCCCGGCTCGATGGACGCCCCGGAACTGGCCCGGGCACTGAGCCTGAACGTCTATGCCAGCAAGGTACGCCATTACAAGAAACGCAATCTGCAGCAGGCAGGCCGCATCATTCGCCGCTTTGCCAGCGAGCACCCGGATCTGTTTGTCGGCATCAATCTCGATCCCGACGTCTATATGAATCCTTTCTTCGAGTCGCCAAAACTCTGGCACGACTACAACCCGGACACTCTGCGGCAGTTTCGTGAATGGCTGCGCAGCAGCGGTCCCTATGCCGGGCCGACGGGTGGTGATCTGCCCAATCTTTCCTCCTATCGTCGCAAGAACCCGCTTGCGCTGGCAGAAATTGGCAAGTTGATGGGCAAATCACTCGACTCCTGGGATGACGTTGATCCACCACGTGACTTCCCGCGCAAACTGAAGCAATTCTGGGAAGATCCCTGGGTCAGGGAGTGGGAACTGTTCCGTCGCCATCTCGTGGACCTGCACTACGATGAACTTTCGGAGTGGCTCGTCGAGGCCGGGATCGAATCACGGTTCATTTTTTCCTCGCAGGGCTTTATCGCCCCGATGGGTAAAGCGATGCCCTTCGCTGTGCGACTGGACAGCCCGGTCAAGAACTATGATTCCGGCGGCATGTCGATAGAAGGCGCGGTACCCAGCCAGGGACATCTCGGCGCCATTCTGTACGGCGATGCCAGCCTCAATAATGTGCGGATGGAAGGGACGCAAAGCCTGTTCGCCACCTTCCGTTCATTTGATGCCAACTGGGGCGTGATCGAACACAACACGGCCGATTTCCGTGCGCCGAAATCCCTGCCCGGCTTTGCTGCAGGCTACCGTTCGATGCGCGATATGTTCAATTACGGGGCGCGCTTCGTATCGCCGATGGCCTGGAATGGCTCGAACGGCCTGGGCGCCAACGAGGCCGGGTTCGCTGCCTTTACTGCCGTCCGCAATACGCCGCTTGAGGATGCCATCCGCGAGTTCATGCTCAGCCACGCCAACTTCCCGCGTGGTGGCAAGTTGTGGACCTTTGGCGCCGCCAATCATGCCGACGGCGATGGATGGATTCCGGAAAAAGGACAGATACGCCTTGAGAACGGTGTGATCCTGCTGGTGCCTGATGAAAAAACCAGGGAAGTTGTTTTGCTGTCACCCAAGGAACTGGCCCTCAAGCTGACCGGCAAGGATGTTGCCGTGATCGCCGGCATCGACCATACGCAGCTTGTCGACGCGGAAATTCAAGGACTGGACAACAAGACCGGACGCTGGCTACCGCTTTACAAGGCAGAAAAAATCGGCGCTGCGGCGATGACCGCAGGAGGCATCGCACTGCCCCTGCAGGCCGATCATGCGCTGACTTTCGAGCAGTTGCGCGTACGTCTCCGATTGTCAGCGTCGGCCGTTGATGTCAGGCTCGGGCATATTGCGCTACATCCTGGCGGCATCAATGGTCGTTAGACATCAACCGCTAGTCGTCGAAACCAGATCCATTTTTTACAAGGCATCCCATGAGAAAGAAAATTGTTTCCGCTTGCTTGCTCAGCCTGCTAGTCACGCCGGGCCTGGGATGGGCCGATGAAATCGAACCCAATTTCATGGCTGGTTACCGCATGGGATTTTTTATGGCGGTTGCCTCGGCAAACCCTGAGAAAATCTGTGGCAACGTGTATTTCCAGTCAATGAACGAAGTCATTAAAAACTACGTGACAACGTATGGACAAAACTATCCCTTGAAGCACAAGGAAGTGCTCGACCTCCAGATGAAATACTTCCCTTGTTCCCAAGATTCGGCAATTGAGAAAGAAAAGAATTAGCAGCAACAAAGAATCAATCAAGGTTATGTCGATGCAAAAAACACAGAAAATCGGCTTGTTTGCCATTGCGCTGATGCTCATGGCCGTCTACGCACTCGGCCTGAAAAACGATCTGGTTTTTGATGATTCGCTCTTGAACGCCGAGCATTTCCGGCAGAGCTACGGGGAGAGTTTCTCACTCAAGCAACGCTTTCTTTCCTATGGTTCATTTTTCTGGTGGGAAGCCTTGTTTGGCCAAGGTTGGTGGAAACAGCGCGTGCTCAATCTCCTGTTGCACGCAGCGACGGTCTTCGCGCTCTTTGGCTTCTACCGGGAACTTCTCCCGTTTGTGCGCAGGGAAAGCACCGGGACGGAAAACACCGGCAGCGCCAATCAGAATATTCTCTTGCTGCTGGCAGTCGGCTTCTTTGCTTTGAATCCGGCCGCCGTCTATGCGGTGGCCTATCTGGTCCAGCGTTCCATCCTGATGGCGACACTCGGGGTCGTTGTTGCACTCTGGTGCTTCACCGCCGCCCTGGCCAGCGGCCGAAAACGCCTTTTCATTGCCGCGTTAGTGGCTTATGCGCTCGCACTCGGCGCCAAGGAGCACGCACTGCTGGCGCCTTTGTGTGCCGTTGCGGTGTATGTTTTTGTGCGACGGCCATCACCCAGGACAATCGCCCTGCTCGTGACCGGCGGCGGCACCCTGGCGCTGCTCGCCGGCGCGATCTTCTTTCTGGTCTACGGCCGGATTATCGGGACGGCCTTTGACGAATTTTCCGTCGCATTCCTGACACAGCTGGACCTGCTCTCGCCAGGGGTCAGTCAGCAAGCGTGGGCCTTGAGCATCCTTAATCAGATGCACTTGTTTACTCAGTACGGTCTGCGCTGGCTCTTGCCGGCTCCGGAATGGATGTCGATCGACCTGCGCCCATCCTTTCCCCTGAGCGCTACGTCGACGCCGCATGTTTTCGGTGCCCTGGGCTATATCGCCACACTGTCCGCCGGGGCATGGCTGCTGCTCACAAAACGCGGCGAGAAATCGCTCGTCGGGCTGTCCTTGCTGCTGCCGGCTTTGTTGTTCGGCACCGAATTTGCCACCGTCTGGGTACAGGACCCGTTCGTTCTCTATCGCAGCTACCTCTGGGCAATCGGCATTCCCGGGCTGATCATCGCACTGCTGTATGGACTGGCCCCGAGGACGCTGCTCGTCATTGCGGCGATCATCGCCGCTCTGTTTGCCATTGGTGCCGCCAATCGCGTGTTTTCCCTGGCCTCGCCGATCACGGCCTGGGGTGACGCCATCGAGAAATTGCCGTCCGACGCGCGCGCCGTCGGACGCTGGCGCCCCTACCTGAATCGCGGTGAAGCGTATTTCCACAAGAACCTCTACGAACTGGCCTTGCGCGATTTCGATTCGTCGATCGCTATGGGGGATGTCGATGGATATGGGCAGTTCAATCGCGGAACAGCCCTCTATATGCTGAAGAAATACCCGGCCGCCGTCGAGGCTTATACGCATGCCGAAACAAAAGGATTCCCGGATGCCAACCTTTTCTATCAACGCGGGCTGGCTCTGGCCGCACAGCAAAAACTGAAGGAAGCACACGCCGAGTTCGACAAGGCGATTCAGCGCAATGTCCAGGCACCGCTGTACGCGTCAGCGCTGGCACAACGCGGCATGCTGGCGCTCGACCTGGGCGACCCGGCATCTGCCGTACGCGATCTGCAGCAAGCCATTCCCCAGATACAGGACGCCCGGATGGCGCGCATGGCGTTGGGAATCTCGCTGGCGCTGACGGGGCAGGCCGTGGCCGCGCGCGATGTTCTGACCGAAAGCCTGCGGCAAAACCCTTCGCCGCCGGGATTCTTTGGCAGGGCATTCGCCTATTACACGCTCAAGCAGAAAGCCGAGGCGCTGGCCGACATCGACATCGCACTGCGCCTGGCGCCACGC
>JAGOVA010000108.1 GCA_018061005.1 Sterolibacterium sp.
ATGGCCACCCTTATGTCAATTACTGGATGCATAACGGCTTTGTGCGCGTCGATGACGAGAAAATGTCGAAATCGCTGGGTAATTTCTTCACCATTCGTGAAGTGCTCAAGAAATACGATGCCGAGGTAGTGCGCTTTTTCATCCTGCGGGCACACTATCGCAGCCCGCTCAACTATTCCGATGTGCATCTCGATGATGCTCGTGGCGCGCTGACCCGACTGTATACGGCATTGAAGCTGGTGCCAGCGGTACCCGTTGCGAAAGAGGCAGAGCCTGCCGGGTATGCCGACCGGTTTCAGGCGGCGATGGAGGATGATTTCAACACGCCGGAAGCCATTGCCCTTCTGTTCGAGTTGGCCGGCGAGGTGAATCGTGGCCAGGCCGTGGCCGCGGCCTCATTGCTGCGGCGTTTGGGCGGCGTGTTGGGGCTGCTGCAGCGCACGCCAACTGAATTCCTGCAGGCGGCACCGGCGGCAGATGGGTTGTTGGCAGCAGAGATCGAGACACAGATTGCGGCGCGGGTGGCGGCCAAGAAGACCAGGGATTTTGCCGAGGCTGATCGCATCCGGGCGGCATTGCTGGCGCAAGGGGTCGTGCTGGAGGATACGGCGCAGGGCACACTTTGGCGGCGGGCTTGAAGGAGGTTGTGCGGTATGGAGGATACGGCGCTTGAGGCTTTGATTCGGCAACGGGTGGATGAGCGTCTGGCCGAATTGCTGCCGCAAAAAATCGAAGCGGCGCTGGCTGGGCAATCCCCTCGAGCGATACGTGCCCCTTCGCTAGCCATTATTGCTAGCAAGGGTACTCTGGACTGGGCGTATCCTCCTTTCATTTTGGCTTCCACGGCCGCAGCTCTGGGCTGGGAGGCAAGGATATTCTTCACTTTTTATGGTCTGGGCTTGCTGCAAAAAGATCTGCAGGGCTTGCAGATCAGCCCGCTGGGTAATCCGGCCATGCCGATGAAGATGCCCTTTGGTCCGGACTGGTTGCAGCGGTGTTCCTGGAATATCCCCAATGTCCTCCAGGTCGGGCTGCCAGGCTTCGAGGCGCTGGCCACGAGGCTGATGCAGCAGACCTTGCGCAACAAGGGGGTGGCCAGCATCGTCGAATTGCGGGCGCTGGCGCAGGAGGCTGGGGTTGTGTACACGGCTTGTCAGATGACGGTCGACCTGTTCGGTTACAGCGTGCAGGACTTTATCGAGGGTGTCGATTTTGCCGGGGCGGCCAGCTTTTTGCCGGCGGCACAACAGGCCGATGTGACATTGTTTGTTTGAGCATATCTACAGTCTGCGGTCTGCGGTCTGCGGTGATGGGGAATTTTTCGTGGAGTACGAGTATGGAACTGGGCTCGCTGGGGCGTTTGCTGGACCTCGATGCGCGTAATTTTTTGCTGGATCAGCTTGGCCAGGGGAGCGTTGGCATGGAGATCGGGGTGCACAAGGGAGCATTTACCCGACGCATCCTGAAACGTGTTCAGCCACGCCTGCTGTATCTGGTGGATCCCTGGAAATATGAAACTTCCGGTATCTACCGGCATTCCTGGTATGGCGGCTGGATGGGGGGCAGCCAGGCGCGCATGGATCGACGCTGCCAGGGCGTGCAGGAACGCTTTGCCCGGAACATCGCCGTAGGTTCGGTCAAGGTGCTGCGTGCCTATTCTGGAGACGCCCTGGCTTCGCTGCCGGACAATCACCTCGACTGGGTGTATATCGACGGCAATCATCTGTACGAGTACGTTATGGCAGACCTGAGGCAGGCCTTGCGCTGTGTGCGGCCGGGTGGTCTCATTACCGGCGACGATTATGGTGAAGGTGGCTGGTGGCAGGGCGGTGTCAAGCGGGCCGTGGATGAATTGGTACAGACACACCATGCGGTGGAGGTCGTGGAGATCAGGAATTGCCAGTTCATCCTGAGAAAGCGTGCATCGGCTGCGGTCGCCTGAGGGACGGTGATGCTGGCAGGGCATGGGTATGGATCGGGCATGGACAGGTGAAGGGGGCAAACGCTAGACTCGTTGGGCTTGTTGGACTTCGCGGGTGCCGGTGGTGAGGTCGGTGAGGTCAGTGGGGGCATGGTGACGAAGCCACCAGCTTTGTTTGTCGGGGCTGTCGTTGTTGCCGGGTTGAGGTGTGAGGGAGGTAGGCATGGCTGAGAAAGACCACGGGCCCGGGCATGATCTTCCGGGGGAAACGACCTTTCATCCAGCGGTTCCGGCAGAAGAACGCCTGAAGATACGCGGCTTGCTGGATGTCGCTTCGCGGATTTCCGGGGGGATCTACATTTATTTCGCCCTGTGGCTGGCGATTGCCTGGGTCTCTGGCTTGATGCGTCAGCAGGCCTCTTTGGTATGGGGCTGTGCTGTATGGCTGGGGTTGGTGGCGGTCGTCCGTCATGCCTTGTCGCGGCGGATTCCGCTGTTGGCGACGAGACGCCCCGATTTTGCCCGTTACGCGCTGCGTGCTTCCGTATTGGCCAATGGCATCAGCTGGGGCTTGCTGACGGCAGCCAGCATCGTGCTGCCGGAACTGGCACCCATTCGCATGGCCATGATCATCGTGGCTGTCGGGCTGTGTTCTGCCGGCAGCATGGCGATGGCCATCGATTCTTTTCTGCGCTACGCCTTCCCCGTGGTGGTCATTATTCCGGTTTCGATTGCCGCGGCCAGCCAGCCCAATGATGAAAACCTTCTGCTGGCCAGCCTGATTGCCATTTATACGCTGTATGTCATGAGTACTATCGGTATCGTGCATCGCGACTATTGGCGCGCGGCACGGGCGACGGCGGAACTCGAGCGGGCCAGCCAGACGGATGCCCTGACCCAGGTTTCCAACCGCATGAGCTTCGATCTCGAGTACCAGCGCGAGTGGCGGCGAGCCCGGCGCAGCAATGAAGGGATGGGCATCCTGATGATCGATCTCGATCATTTCAAGGGAATCAATGACACTTACGGCCATCCTGCCGGGGATGCGGTATTGCAGGCAGCGGCCAGAGCGATCAAGAAATCCCTGATGCGTGCGGGGGACTCCGTGGCGCGTTACGGCGGTGAAGAGTTCGTGGTGCTGTTGCCGCACACCAATCTCGCTGGTACGCGGGCGGTGGCACGGCGCATTCTGGGCTCGGTGGCGGATCAGCGCATCGCGACAGGGGGGCATGAGCTGACGGTAACGTGCAGCGTCGGCTGTGCCTGGATCCCGCCGGACAGCGAGGTTTTACCGGATGTTCTGCTCAAGCAGGCAGATACGGCGCTGTACAGCGCCAAGGGGGCTGGGCGAAATCAGGCGCATTGCATCATCGGTGCGGATGCCCCAGTCCGAGTGTGAGGCACCAGAAGGGCGTGAGTGGCTCTGGGCCTGAGCGGTTAAACGACAGCTTCTTCCTTGGGCTTGGCGGTTTGAATGAATTGCTCGCGTGAGACGCCTAACCACATTACCAGCGGGGCGGCGACCAGTACCGACGAGTAGATGCCGAACAGGATGCCGATGGTCAGGGCCAGGGCAAAGTAATGTAGTGCCGTGCCGCCAAAAATCAGCATCGAGGTGACCATCATCTGAGTGGAGCCGTGGGTAATGATGGTGCGCGAGATGGTGCTGGTGATGGCATGGTCGAGCACCTGCGGAGTGGTCATGCCGCGTTTTTTCCTGAAGGTTTCGCGCACCCGGTCGAAGACGATGACCGACTCATTCACCGAGTAGCCCAGTACAGCCAGTACGGCGGCCAGTACCGGCAGCGAGAATTCCCACTGGAACAGGGCGAAGCAGCCGAGGATGATGATGACATCGTGCAGGTTGGCGATGATGGCGGAGACGGCAAAGCGCCATTCGAAGCGGAAGGCCAGATAGACGACGATGCCGATGACTACCAGCAGCAGGGCCATGGCGCCGTCGGAGGCGAGTTCCTTGCCGACTTGCGGGCCGACAAATTCGACGCGCTTGAGCTGAACCGGCTCGGCCTGCTGGTCATTCTGGCAGATGGTCTTCTTGACGTTTTCACCCTTGTCAGTGGTGTAGTTCGTTTCCTGTGTCCTGCCCTGTTCCATGGCGCACAGTGAGGCAAAGATACGGTCGGTAGCCTTGCCCTCGGCCTTGCCT
>JAGOVA010000059.1 GCA_018061005.1 Sterolibacterium sp.
TCAGATCCATCGGGCGCACCACTTTTTCGATGAAGGCAATTTCGCTCTCCGCGATGCTGCATTTGGCGTGCAGGTGGGCATCGCTCCAGCGCCGCGACCAGTCTTGCGTGGGCACGAAGGTGTAGACGCGGCGCGTGGTGTCTTGCGATGGTTTGTGCAGCAGGATGAGCAGGCGCGTGAGGCGGCAGGTGAGGTAGCTCAGGGCGTTTTCTGCCTCAGTCTGCGAAGCAAACGGGGCTATGCACAAATAGGTTTCTGAGCAGATGCTGCCCGGCTCGCCGATGAAGGGCGTGCTCAGGATGCGGTGCGGATAGGTGTCGCGGTTGCCGGTGCCGGGTGCCGCGCGGCCGATGTAAATCTTCCAGCAGTCAATCAGCTCGTGGCCGGTGGGCACGTCCTTGGTGGCGATGTAGCCGGTGCCACCATTTTGGTAAATCACCAGGTCGCCCACAGTGTGTTTGGTTTTTCCTTTGAAGAAGGTGCGCAATCCAAATGGCCGCAAAGAACTGACCATTTCGTCAAAACGTTTCCCGTCGGGTAGCGCCAGCGTGTCTGCGCCGCCGCATTCCAGCGCCATGACTTTCTGCAGCACCGACAATCCTTCATTGAACCGAATGAATACATCGGCTCCCGGTTCCAGCAGCGGGCGGGTGGCGATGGACACCGGCCAGTCCTTGAAATGCGTGGCCACTTCGCACGGCCCCGGATTGTCGCGCTCCCACAGAAAGTAGCACACGCCCCCTTTGAGACCCACGCCGGGGAATACGTCAGACGCGGTGAGGTAATCGTTGATGGCGCGCACGCGGTCATCTTTCAGCATCGCTTCGCGGAATTCATCCAGCCCCTTGCCGCCGGTGAACCAGCGCGAGGGGATCACCATCGTCAGGTAACGCGGGTCGAGTGCCTTTGCCTGCTTCACAAACTTCTGATAAATCGGTGCGGCGCTCATGCCATGCCCGCCGTCGCTCAACTGGTACGGCGGGTTGCCAATGATTACGTCAAATTGCATATCTGCTCCAAACAACTCGGCCAGGCGAGTCTTGATGTGGTCGGTGTGGATGAAGGCGTAGGCGTGGCTTTCCATCGCGTCGCCCCGGTCGAGCGTGGCCTGGCTGGCGCCACAGAACGTGCATTTGCCGCCCTGCCACTCGTGCTCGGTGCGCTCAAACCAGAGATGCCCGGCCTCGCTGTCAAACGCCTGGGCAATCGAATGTCGTCCGTTGGCGTGCTTGCTGCAATACACGCTACGCCGCGCCAGCAGGGCGGTAAGGCGGGTGATGGCGATGCCGAACACTTGCCGGGTGAGGATGTGGTTCACCCGCGTCTGCAGGTCGGGCATTTGCGTGGCCAGCCCGTCGACCAGCCTGCGGGTGATTTCGCGCAGGAACACGCCGCTTTTGGTGCAGGGGTCGAGAAAGCGCGCGTCGGAGTCTGCCCAGAGGCTGGCGCCGTCGTGATCGCGTGCCCAGGCTTCGGCCAGGGTGTCCAGCATGCGACCGGCAAACTCGGGCGGGGTGAACACCTCGTCGTTGGAGAGGTTGGCGATGCAGGTGAGCACGTCCGGATTGCGGCCGTGCAGGGTGAAGGGGGCTTGCGGGATGGGCAGGGGGATGCTCATTGCCCGGCCTCGCGCAGGGTCAGTTCCAGTTCACGGCGCAGTTCTTCGCGGTCAGGCAGGTAGAGCTGGTGCTTTTGCACGAACAACTGGCTGTTCATCTGGTAGGTGGCATATTCGACCAGCAGTTCGTCCTTGTGGCGACTCAGGATAATACCTATCGGCGGGTTGTCCTCAGGCAAGTTTTCTTCCCGCGCAAAGTAGCCCAGGTACATGTTCATCTGGCCAATGTCGTGGTGCTGAACCTCACCCATTTTCAGGTCAATGAGTACGAAGCAGCGCAGGATGCGATGATAGAACACCAGATCGACGCGGTAATGCTCGTTATTGACACTGATGCGGTGCTGCCGCCCGACAAAGGTGAAACCTTTGCCTAGTTCCAACAAAAACTGTTGCAGGTGTTCGCATAGCAGGGTTTCGAGCTGCATTTCGGACACTTGCCAGGGTTCTGGAATTTTCAAAAACTCAAACACATAGGGCTCACGCAGCAGGTCGGTGGGCTGTGCCAGAATTTGGCCTTGCGTCGCCAGTTGCAGCACGCTGATCTTGTCTTTGCTGGCAGCCAGACGCAGGAACAAGGCGGTGGATTTTTGACGTTTGAGTTCGGCGACAGACCAGCGTTCAGCTATGGATTGCTTCTCGTAGAAGCCGCGCTCCAGTGGATCGTCGATCTTGAGCAATTCAATACAATGCGACCAACTCAATTGGTGAGATGGCATCTCACCAATTGCGTAATGCAGGTAAAAGAGGCGCATGTAAACTAAGTTGCTGCGATTGAAGCTGCGTCCATGGCGTAGACACAGGTCGCGTGCTAGATCGGCGAGTAGTGCCTTGCCGTATTCCGCACGGCTTTGGCCTTGCTGCTCAAATTCAACGATGTGCTGGCCGACTTGCCAATAGGTTTGCAGCAGTTGCACATTGACGGTCTGCATGGCCGCAGCGCGACCGTGGGTGTAGATGCTGGAAATACGGTCGAGCAGTGTTTTGTAAGGCTGGGATGGTTGCATTGCGCTCATCAGGGTTTACCTTCCAGATGCTTGACGCCAGGGTCTGCCAGCGTCGCCAGCTCATGCACAGTGACGGGCGGCCAGGTCTTGGCGGGCGTAAATATTTCATGTTTGCCCAGGTCGGCAAACAGTGAATCTTCGGCGCTGTAGGCGGCGGCGTGGGTGAGGTTGTCAAAGCGAAAGTCACGCCGCTGGTATTTGCCTTTGCCCAGGTAGCCCCATTCGGCAAAGGTGATGGGCGCAGCTTCCGTGGTGCGCATGGTCAGTGCGTCACCATGCACAATGTTTTGCGCCAGCACATAGGCAGCGGCGCGGTGCAGATCATCGTCTTCGTGCAGATTCAGGTAGTCAACTAACACCGCCAGCACGTTGGCGCGGCATTCAGCCACGTTGTCGGCCAGTAGTTCGATGCCGTAAACACTCATCAAGGCCAACAAGAAAAAGTGGCGGCGTTCAAAATCGCTGCCGCCATATTTCATTTCGACGGCGGCGAGCTTGCGCCGCACGATGGGCACGAGAAAGTTGCCGCTGCCGCAGGCGGGCTCCAGAAAGCGCGCGTCAATACGTTCCGCCTCGCCGTTGACCAGATCCAGCATGGCCTCCACCATCCATGGGGGCGTAAAAACTTCTCCGTGATCGGCAACACGCTGTCTGGATTTGATCAGGCTCATGAGCAGGAATGACGGGGGCTGTCTGAAGGAGAGATTATGGCGGGTTCCGGCAATCTTTGATGAGGCGCGGACGCCCTTTGCTAAAATGCGCGTTTTCCCTGTTTCAGCCTCCGCTGCCTTGCCATGACCCACGCCCCGCGCCAGATTCTTGTGACCAGTGCCTTGCCGTATGCCAACGGCGCCATTCATCTTGGCCATCTGGTCGAATACATCCAGACCGATATCTGGGTGCGCTTCCAGAAGATGCGCGGCCATGAGTGTTATTACGTCTGCGCCGACGACACCCACGGCACGCCGATCATGCTGCGCGCCGAGCGGGAGGGCATCACGCCGGAGGCACTGGTGGCGCGCGTGCATGGCGAGCACAGCCGCGACTTTGCGGGCTTTCATGTGGCCTTCGACAATTACTACACGACGCATTCGGAAGAAACCCGTCATTATGCCGAAGACATTTACGGCAAACTGAAGGCGGCGGGGCTGATCGACATCCGCAGCATCGAGCAGTATTACGACCCGGTGAAGGAAATGTTTCTGCCCGACCGGTTCATCAAGGGCGAATGCCCGAAGTGCGGGGCGGCCGATCAGTATGGTGATTCCTGCGAGGTCTGCGGGGCAGCTTACGCGCCGACCGATCTGAAAAATCCGCGTTCGGCGGTATCGGGGGCGACGCCGGTGCTGAAGTCGTCGGAGCATTATTTCTTCCGCCTTTCCGATGCGCGCTGTCAGGATTTTCTGCGCCGTTATACGCAGGGCGGACGTTTGCAAACCGAGGCGGCCAACAAGATGCAGGAATGGCTGGGCGCACCCGGCGAGAACAAGCTGACCGACTGGGATATTTCGCGCGATGCGCCGTATTTTGGTTTTGAAATTCCCGACGATACGGGCAAACCCACAGGCAAGTTTTTCTACGTCTGGCTGGATGCGCCGATTGGTTACATGGGCTCGTTCAAAAACCTGTGCGCGCAGCGGGGGCTCGATTTCGATGCCTGGTGGCGCAAGGATTCCACCACCGAGCTGTATCACTTCATCGGCAAGGACATCTTGTATTTCCACGCGCTGTTCTGGCCGGCCGAGCTGGAACATGCGGGGTATCGCACGCCCAGCAGCATTTTTGCCCACGGCTTTCTCACCGTTGACGGGCAGAAGATGTCGAAGTCACGCGGCACCTTCATCACCGCCGAAAGCTATCTGCAACAAGGGCTGAACCCGGAATGGCTGCGCTATTACTACGCGGCCAAGCTCAACGGCACGCTGGAGGACATTGATCTCAATCTGCATGATTTTGCCGCGCGGGTGAATAGCGATCTGGTCGGCAAATACATCAACATCGCCAGCCGCTGTGCGGGGTTTGTCAGCAAGCGGTTTGATGGCGTGCTGGGGCGGGTGGATGCGACGGCCATGATCGAGTTTGAGGCTGCCCGGCAGGGTCGTGCCATCGAAGACAGCCTGGAGGCGCGTGATTACGCCCGCGCGCTGCGTGAAATCATGCGCCTGGCCGACGCGGCCAATCTGTATGTGAATGACCACAAGCCCTGGGAGCTGGCCAAGGATCCGGCGGCAGAAGCCCGTTTGCATACCGTCTGCACCACCGCGCTCAATCAGTTCCGTGACCTGACGATCTACCTCAAACCCGTATTGCCGAAGCTGGCCGAACAGGTCGAGGGGTTTTTCAATCTGCCCGCGTTCACCTGGAGTGATCTGGCGCGGCCGCTGGTCGAAGGGCACCGGATCAATGCCTATCAGCACCTGATGCAGCGCATCGACCCGAAGCAGATTGATGCGCTGGTGGCGGCGAACCGGGAATCCTTGCAGCCTACCAATCCGGAGCCTTCCGCTGCCGACAAAGTGGCCACCCATTCACCACAACGTCATGCCCAGCATCAGCAGGCTGCGGCCGAGGCAAATGTGGTGGGCGGCATAATCACGTCGCTGGAGCTCGCGCCGGAAATTTCCATTGAGGATTTCGGCAAGATCGATCTGCGCATCGCGCGCATCGCCAACGCCGAGCAGGTCGAAGGGGCGGCGAAGCTGCTCAAGCTCACGCTCGATCTGGGTGACGGCACGCCCACGCGTACCGTGTTTGCCGGCATCAAATCGGCCTACGATCCAGCCACACTCATCGGCCGGCTGACGGTGATGGTCGCCAATCTCGCGCCGCGCAAAATGAAATTTGGCCTGTCTGAAGGCATGGTGCTGGCCGCATCCAATGTCACTGGCAATACCCCGGGGCTGTTTCTGCTGTCCCCCGACAGCGGCGCGCAGCCTGGTATGCGGGTGAAGTAACATCGGACATCGAACATCGAATATTGAACCTATCACATCAAGGGCAGCACTGATTAAAACCGTTCGCCCTGAGCTTGTCGAAGGGCATTTCATCGAAAGACAAGAGCTTCGGCAGGCTCAACCCGAACGGCAGCGAATCAATCTGCATTTTTCCAGCACACTGCTCATCACGAACCCTGAAAGCCCCTTACTGAAAGATACTTATGCAGATCCAGACTTTTGATGACCTTCTGACCACCGCCCGTCAGCAGCCGGATGCCCAGCGTTTGCTGTTTGTTTTTGCGGTCTCCGAACTGCCCGAAGATGCCAGCGCCGCGCAGCGTTCGCGTTTCAAGGACGGTATTGGTGGTGCGCTGGAGCCGCTGATGGAAGTCGACAAACTGCCCGATGAGCTACGCGATTTCGAACACCTCATCACGGAATCCATGGAGTTCGCCAAAGGCACGCGCGCCGAAGACTGGAGCATTGTTTTCTGTGCCGCCCTCGGGGGCGAAGGCAAACGCCCGCCCAGCCGCGAAGAAGCCGATCAGCCGCTGCTGCAGATGACCAACGCCATCCGTCTGGGCGACATCAGCCGTTACATCACCTTCGACCGCATGGGGCATCAGGTGCGATTGGTACGTTGAGCGAGTTTTCGCCATGACCGAAGCCCGCCATCTCGTCATTCACGGCCGCGTGCAGGGCGTGAGTTTTCGCTACAGCATGGCCTGCGAAGCCCAGCGGCTGGGCGTGGCGGGCTGGGTACGCAATCGGCGCGAGGGCACGGTGGAAGCTGTGCTGGTTGGTGCGGCAGCAGCGGTGGCTGCCCTGATGGCCTGGGCGCGCCACGGGCCGTCGCTGGCGCGGGTTGAACGGATCGAGGTGGAATTACCTGCCGCTGAACTACGGGCGGATATCGTTTCAGGCAGCGGCTTTCAGCAACGCAGTGATGCCGGATGAGTGGCATTGGCGATTGCGCGAGGCTATCGGCAAGATAGCCAAATACAATCGTTCAATCGGTGTCGATTGAAAATCCTTGAACTAGAATGCAACTGTCTCAACAAGCTTCTACCGCAGTTCCATTTTATTTTTCAGGAGATCACCATGTCCGTTCTCGTTGGCAAGCCCGCCCCCGATTTCACCGCCACCGCCGTTCTCGGCAACAACGAAATCAAGCCCGTCACCCTGTCGGAACAACTCAAGGGTAAATACGGTGTCGTTTTCTTCTACCCGCTCGACTTCACCTTCGTTTGCCCCTCCGAGCTGATCGCTTTCGATCATCGCCTCGAAGAGTTCAAGAAGCGCAATGTCGAAGTCATCGGCATTTCCATCGACTCGCAATACACCCATCTGGCCTGGAAGAACACGCCGATCGACAAGGGCGGCATTGGTCAGGTCAAGTACACGATGGTGGCCGACGTGAAGCACGAAATCTGCAAGGCGTATGACGTTGAATCCGCCGGTGGCGTGGCTTTCCGTGGCTCCTTCCTGATCGACAAGGCCGGCGTGGTGCGTCATCAGGTGGTCAATGATTTGCCGCTGGGTCGCGATATCGACGAAATGCTGCGTATGGTCGATGCCCTGCAGTTCAACGAAGAGCACGGTGAAGTCTGCCCGGCTGGTTGGAAGAAGGGCAGCGCCGGCATGAAGGCCTCGCCGGAAGGGGTCGCCAGTTACTTGGCTTCGAACGCCAAGGCGCTGTAATCGGCGGGTATCAATGACAGCAACAACAAGGCCGCCCATGGACAACCTGGGCGGCCTTGTTGTTTTCAGACTGCGTTCTGCGTTCTGTGTTCTTCGTTCTAGATTCGGGCGTTATTTTGCAGCCATGAAGTTGGCGGCGCGATACCCGAACGTCATCGCTGGTCCCAGTGTGCCGCCCGCGCCGGGATAGGCTGTGCCCATCACGGAGGCCGAGTTGTTGCCGATACAGAACAGTCCTTCGATCGGCGCACCCGTTTGATCCAGTACTCGCGCATCCTTGTCGGTGAGCAGCCCGCCCTTGGTGCCGATGTCGCCCGCATCGAGCCGCATGGCGTAAAACGGCGCTTTGAGGATGGGTGCCAGACAGGGATTGGGCTTGCGGTTGTAATCACCGTAATAGCGGTCGAATACCGTGCTGCCCTTGCCGAATTCGGCATCACAGCCATCTGCCGCGTACTGGTTGTTGGCCTCGACCGTGCGCTTCAAGCCGTCCGCATCGACACCTATCTGTTTGGCCAGGTCTTGCAGCGTGTCGGCCTTCCAGTACACCTTGCCCAGCCACGACTTGCGATCCGGCGCGATCTGCGCGGGCATCAGCGGCCCCATCGGGTAGTTGTAACGGAAATGGGCATCGAAAACCAGCCAGGCCGGAACGCCCGCCGCTGAACGCGCATGTTCGGTATACATCGCCGCGCCGAATTCGAGGTAGGGCGAGGCTTCATTGATGAAGCGCTGACCTTTGCCATTGACCACGATACAGCCGGGCAGATTGCGCTCGGCGAACAGGCCGGTTTGCGGCTCGCTGTCGGAAACATGGATGGTCGGCACCCACCATGCCCAGTTCATCAGATCGGTTTTTGCGCCGATTGCCTGCGCCGCGCGGATGGTGTCGCCGGTATTGTGCGGTGGCGTGGCACTCCAGGCGGCATTGGTCGGCTTCGGCAGATATTGATCACGCATCGCCTGATTGCGCTCGAAACCGCCTGCGCCCAGCACTACGCCGCGTTTGGCAGTGAGGGTGAGTGCTTTGCCATCGCGCTTGACGACGATGCCACTGACGCGCCCATTTTCGGTGACCAGAGACTCGAGTGGCGTGTTCAGCCACAGCGGCACCTTGCGAACCAGCAGGGCATGACGCAAGCCTGCGCCCATCGCATTGCCGAGGCCGCGCATGCGGTCGTGCTTGGTTTTGAAACGCCAGGGCAGATCGAGGAAATAACGTCCCATGGTCTGCATTACCTTGAACATCCAGCCCGGTTCCTTGGCGATCATGGTGTGCGCGTCGGTGGCCGTCATGCTGGCCTTGCCGAGCAGCAGCGTGCCGGTATAAGCCATCCGCAGATGAGCAAATTCCTCGCCCAGCAAAGAGGCATCAAACAGGCGCGGTTCCATCGTCCGGCCACCGGGTTTCGCGCCCGGCAGATGCGGGTAATAATCGGGATAACGATGACAGGGAAAGTACTGCAACGTCATTTTTTCGTTAATGTACTCGACCATCTCTGGTGCGCTTTGCAGATAGGCATCCAGCCGCTCTTCTGCAATCAGGCCGCGTGTGGCGGCCTTGAGATAGGTCATCGCATCCACATAGCTGTCCTGGATCCGCATCTTGCTGTTATTGGGAATCCAGATCGCGCCGCCAGACACCGCCGACGTGCCGCCGTATTTGTCGCTTTTTTCGACCACCAGCACCGACAAGCCCAGGTCATGTGCGCGCGCCGCCGAGAGCATGGCTCCCGCGCCGGAACCGACGACAATCACGTCGTAGGTGGTCTCTGTCGATGTACTCATTAATCTCCCCCGATTTTCATTTTCGTTAGCTGTATCGTTAGCTGTATCGTTAGCTCGTTAGCTGCCTTGTTAACCGGCGAATCGTTGCATCAAGCCGCCTCAAACTCATCGTCTGAACGGACTAATCCGGCGGGCGTGGCATAATCGCAGGCTCTTTGCGCCGCCCTGATCACTCCGGCTATGTCATCTTCCAACTCCAAAAATAATCAGGACAACCGCACGCTTTACCTGCGTCTGCTGGGCTACGTCCGTCCTTACCGCAAGGTATTTGGCCTGGCCATCCTCGGCATGGCACTCACCGCGCTGACCGAACCGTTATTTCCGGCCCTGATGAAACCGTTGCTCGACAAGGGCTTTCAGCCCGACGCACGCAGCGATCTTTATCTCATTCCGCTGGCATTGGTTTCGATTTTCGTGGTGCGCGGTTTTCTGACGTACTTCACTTCCTATGCGATGGCCTGGGTGACCAACCGGTTGATCATGGATCTGCGTCGCCAGATGTTCGATCGCCTGCTCACTCTGCCGACCCGCTTTTACGACGACCAGTCTTCCGGCGTGCTGATTTCACGCGTGACCTATGGCGTGACCGATTTCACCAGCGCGGCGACCACCGTGCTCACCGCGCTGGTGCGCGACTCGCTGACGGTGACCGGCTTGCTCTGCTACATGTTGTATTTCGATTGGAAGCTCACGTTGATTGCACTTTCCGTCGGCCCCCTGATCGTGGGTGTGGTCAAAAAATTCGGCAAGCGTCTGCGTGCCGCTTCGCGTCGGGGGTATGACGCGATGGCGCAGATTTCGCACATCCTCGAAGAAACCATTGGCGCGCACAAAGTGGTCAAGGTCTTCGGTGGCCAGCGTTACGAAGCGCGGCGGTTCGAGGACGTCAGCAATGAATTCCGCGTCGCCGCCATGCGCGAATCCATGGCGGCATCTGCCACCGTCCCCCTCACCCAGGTGGCCTCGGCCAGCGCGCTGGCCATCATTATTTATGTCGCCTTGCTGAACGCCGCGCAAAGCAACATCACCGTCGGCGGTTTCGTGTCCTTCATGACTGCCATGCTGATGCTGCTTGCCCCGGTCAAACGGCTGACGGAAATGAATGCCCCCCTGCAACGCGGGCTGACTGCGGCAGAAAACATTTTCACCCTGCTCGACCAGCTTGCTGAAGAAGATCACGGCACACAAATTTTGCCGGCCAGCCGCAGCCATGCGATTGCTTTTGAGCAAGTGGGTTTTGGCTACGAAGGCGCGCCCCGAGCCGCGCTGCAAGAGATCGGCCTCAATATTCCCAGCGGGCAGACCGTGGCACTGGTCGGCCCTTCAGGCAGTGGTAAGACCACCCTGGGCACACTGCTGCCGCGTTTCTACAACACGGCCAGTGGCCGCATTCTGATCGACGGCAGGGATGTGCAGAGTCTGACCCTGGAAAGTCTGCGCGCCAGCATCGCGCTGGTCAGCCAGGATGTGGTGCTGTTCAACGACAGCGTGGCGGCCAACATTGCCTACGGCGGTGCGACGCATGCCACAGAAGCCGAAATCATCGAGGCCGCTAAAGCCGCCCATGCCTGGGAATTCATCCAGCAAATGCCGCAGGGCTTGCAGACCATGGTGGGTGAAAACGGCGTCAAGCTTTCTGGCGGCCAGCGTCAGCGCATCGCCATCGCCCGCGCCTTCCTGAAAAACGCCCCCATCCTGATCCTCGACGAAGCCACCTCCGCGCTCGACAGCGAATCCGAACGTCAGATCCAGTCTGCGCTGGAGCAGCTCATTCACGGCCGCACCACACTGGTGATCGCGCATCGCCTGTCCACCGTCGAGCATGCCGACTGCATTGTGGTGCTCGATAAAGGGCGCATCGTCGAACAGGGTCGGCACGCCGAGTTGCTGGCATTGGGCGGCTTGTATACGCATCTCTACAGCCTGCAGTTCGAGGCCGGCGAGTGAGTGGCAGCCCTGTTCAGAACGTGCGGATATAGCGCACCAGCCAGCGGCTGTTTTCAAAATAGCCGGTGCTTGTTTCGAGGTCGCCGCCATACTGCACGACGATCTTGCCAAAAGAATAGGTTGCGCTGCCGACCACCTGGTAACGATAGACCTGAAGACGGTCATCGCGCTCGACACCATTCACGGTAGTTTTTCCACCAGCATTGACCAGATAGCTGATGCCGAGTGAATAGGCTGGATTGAAGTCATAGCGCAGGCTGGTCTGCGTGGCATAAATCGCCCCTTGCTGCAGGGTGTCGCTGGCACGGCCATAGTCGTTGTTTTTTCCAGACCAGAGCACATCAGCCACCAGCATCAGCGTCAGGCGATCCAGCACGGGTTGCTGATAACCGATCTGCAGATCGCCAGACCAGCGGTTGCTCCCCGGGTTCAGGCTGCGATTCCGGTCATAGGCTCCGGTGGGGGCGGTTACATAGCCGACAACCCCGAAATAGCTTTGTGTCTGCCGGTTTGCATACGGCCAGTAAGCAAGATAAGCCGTCAAGTCGCCCGCACCTGCCACGCTCCCCGCACCGGACAACGCGCCCTTGGGCACTATTCGAACATCCAGTGGCGCTTGCAAACAGAGATAGGCAGGCTGCTTGCCGATCGTAAAAGCGTGCCCCAGCCGCACCTGGGTTTGCGCTGCCGAAATCCGCGTGTCGCTCCGCAGCTTCTGCCCATGGCGATACAGATCGCCGCGTTCGCTTTGCTGATGGATCAGCTGAAAATAGTTGAGGCCGGGCGGGGGTGCCTGGCCTTCTCCGGGGAGCAAATCGATCGCATCAGCCGATGCCAGCGGCAACAAGGCGAGGCTGAATAACCCCCATGACAAAAATCGCATGATGGCTCCCCCTTTGTTTTGTATGGACGCGGATTTTGCTGCTGTTATAGGTCGCGCTATGATCCTCGTCAATGACGGCAGCTTGTGCATATTAGTGGATGCAAATATTGTCGTCGTGCAGCAGCTGGGCTATTTTTGAAAACAGCGGCTCATCCCGCGCGGATTTTTCCGGAGACCCATTCCATGTCACCAGTGCCCGCTACTCCTGACAGTGTTTCCAAGGCGATCGGCCGGGTAGAGGATGACCAGATCCTGCGCCAGCGTCGTTTGCAGCAGTTTCTGCTGGCTTTGATGGCGGGGTTTGCGCTGGTCGCGATGGTCCGGCTCGTCACAAGCGGCGCAGACATTCATACCGCACTGTTTTTCATCGGCACTGTCGTGTTTGCCTATGCCTACCGGGAAAATCAGCAAGGTAAAACCCGGCGTGCCGCAGTCATCATGCTATGTACCTTGCTGGTTGTCCTGTGTTTCACCATGCTTGCCTTGCAAGGGCTTTACAACGTCGCATTGGTGGCCTATCCCTGTGTGCTTGTACTGGCCTATCGTCTCGTCTCGGCGCGCGCCTTTCTGGTCACATTGGCGATATTGATCGGCTCTGTGGTGCTGGCATTTGTTCTGCATGTCAGTGGCCTGCATCCGAACATCCCCATTACCCCTTTGGGGTATCCAAGATTCATCAATATCCTTGTAACGCTGGTGGTCAATGGCTTCATCATCCTTCTTGTATTCCAGGATTTACACCGCCTGATTGCCCAGCAGGAGCTGGACAAGCAGGCTCTCATCGAGTCGCGTGATCGCATCACCTATCTGGCGTATCGCGATAGCCTGACGCATCTGCCGAATCGTGCCCTGGCCAAGGATCGCCTGCAGCAAATGCTGACGCAGGCGCAGCGTAACCAGGGCATGGTCGCTGTGCTGTTCCTTGATCTGGATGATTTCAAAACGGTGAATGATTCTCTGGGTCATGGCGCGGGTGACATGCTGCTCTGCCAGGTCAGCCAGCGGCTGGAGTCGGTGTTACGGCCGACCGACACGGTGGCTCGGCTGTCGGGTGACGAATTCCTGTTGTTGCTGGCCGAGCCAGGTAATGAAGAAGCCATCGCTGCGGTGGCGACCAAAATCATGCAGCAGTTCATACCTGATTTCAAAATGGATGACGTGGATATCCGCATTACCGCCTCACTGGGCATCGCGGTCAGTCCGCGGGATGGCGCAGACATCGACACGCTGCTCAAGAATGCCGATCTGGCCATGTATCAATCCAAGGAAACGGGGCGGAACACGTTCCGCTTTTTCAATTCAGACATGAATGCCAACATTCTCGAGCACCTGCATCTGGCTGCCGGGATACGCACCGCACTTCAGCAGAATGGATTCCGCCTGTATTACCAGCCACAATGGGATCTGCGGAGTGGACGCATCATCGGTGCTGAAGCACTGATCCGCTGGCAGCATCCGGAGCTTGGGTGGATATCGCCTGCCCGCTTTATTCCAGTGGCTGAACGCACCGGTCTCATCAATGAATTGGGGCTATGGGTATTGCATCAGGCGTGCACGGATCTGCAACGTTGGCGGCAGGCAGGGTTCAATGAAATCCGTATCGCCGTCAATGTGGCACCGCTGCAGTTCCGACGCAGCGACATGGTGCATGAGGTTGAGCAGGCACTTCACGATTACGGCTTGCCCGCGCACGCGCTGGAACTGGAAATCACGGAGTCGATGCTGGTTGTCGATGCCCAGCACCTCGAGCAGACCTTGCAACATCTGAGCAAACTCGGCGTGCTGATTGCCATCGACGATTTCGGTACGGGATATTCCAACCTGGCCTATCTGCAACGTTATGCCGTCCATTTCTTGAAGATCGACCAATCCTTTGTGCGCCAACTGTGCCACAACGTGCAGGCTGAAGGCATCGTGCGCGCCATCATCGAAATGGCGCGCTGTCTGGGGTTGCAAACGATCGCCGAAGGTGTGGAAAATCAGCACACACTGACCCGGTTACAGGAGTTTGGCTGCGATTCTGCCCAGGGATTTTATTGGTCACCCGCCATTCCGGCTGAGGCGTTCATCGCCTTGGTGGAAGGCCAGTCCGGGGCAGAAAAAGTCTGGAATATCTGAGAGTGAGGTGGGCGGGTGTTTTTGTTGTGATCTTCGTGACGGGTTGGGTTTATGTACCGTATGGCAGCGTATGACCGTCCTCAGTCCATTGCGGTCACGATCAGCGCGCGTGCCTTTTCATGTGAGCTCAATAGTTTTTCCAGCAGGGGTCGCTGGGCGCGTGCTGCAATCTGAATTTTTTTGGGTGCAGCCTTGAACGCGTCAAGCAAGCTTGCAGGATCATGCTCGGTGAGTGCGGCTGCGAGTGTTGCTGCCTGCAGTCGATCCGTGACAGCCTTTTCTGGAAAACCGCGACGGGCGGCAAGCGCAATGGTATGCAGTGTCCTCCGGCTCTGTCGCCAAGACCTATGCGTGCAACAGTCGGGATGCGGCTTCGATGACACGATCCAGATGCAAGGTTTGCAGGCAGGCGCTGCTGCTGTCGACATGCCGATCGCAACCTTCCAGCAGGCACGGCACACAACCTCGCGCATCTTCGCCCTGGAGCAGGTAGACATTCCCCTGCTGGCCGCTGCCGTGACGTGGCCAGGGGCTGTCGGGCGATGTCCAGCCCTGTGGCCAGGGGCCCCATTTGACGGGATTGGAGGGGCCAAATAAAGCCAGTGTGGGCGTGCCTGTCGCAGCGGCAATGTGGGTCACCGCGGTGTCGGGGCCGACGAACAGTGCGGCACGACGAATCAGTTCGGCGGTTTCCCCCAGTGAGAGCTGTCCGGCCAGATTCAGTGCCCTGTCTCCCGTCTCGCGCACAATCTGTTCGGCATACGCGTGTTCGGCGGCATCCGGCCCGCCGGTCAGCACCACCTGCAAGCTGCGTTCGCGCAGCCAGCGTACCAGGGCGATCCAGCCTGCCGGTGTCCACATCTTGTAATTGAATTTCGGGTAGGGGTGCAGCACGGCGTAACTCGCCCCGGCGGGCAGCGCGGCCAGTTTTCCAGCCACCGTTGTCCACGGCGCGGCCGGGGCTACGACTTCAGCCCGTGGCGGAATGCCCAGCCGTTCGGCGATCCGAAGCCCCATGGTGACCGTGTGCGTATCGAGATCATCAAACACCGCCCACTGATTCAGCAGCCAGCGTTTGCTGCGCTCACCCTGCGCCTGCAGCAGTCCGACGCGATAACGCCCGGCAGCCCGGCAGAACAGGCGGGCGCGATCGGTGGCCAGCGGCGAGACTGCCAGATCGTACTGCTGCCAGACACCGCGCAACTGAGCGAGTTTTTCGATGAGGCCGACCCGCTGCGGCAGGGCAATCACCCGGGCAAAATCCGGATTGCCTTCCAGCGCACCTTCCGTGCCCGGCAGCACCAGTGCGTCGATCTGCGCCGCTGGCCAGGCAGATTTCATGGAGCGCGCCAGCGGCGTGGTCAGCAGCACATCGCCGATGCG
>JAGOVA010000060.1 GCA_018061005.1 Sterolibacterium sp.
CACCGAACTTCTGCGACAGCACCGTGGTGATCGCTGCCGTCAGGGTGGTCTTGCCGTGGTCAACGTGACCAATCGTTCCTACGTTTACGTGCGGTTTGGTCCGCTCAAATTTGGCCTTTGCCATGATCATCTACCCCAAGGTCGAATGTAAGAATACAACTTACAACGAATAAAAATCCGCCGCAGCGGTCCCATTCAAAAATCGTGGTGCCCATGACGTGGATTGAACACGTGGCCTCTCCCTTACCAAGGGAGTGCTCTACCACTGAGCTACATGGGCACGAAACCTACTCACTTATCACTTAACAACCTGAACCACAGCAAACAGCACATCTGGAGCGGGTGAAGGGAATCGAACCCTCGTCATAAGCTTGGAAGGCTTCTGCTCTACCATTGAGCTACACCCGCCCGAACGCCAACTGCTTCACCCTGCTCTTTAACTCTTTAACTCTTCACATCCGCCTACTTACAATCTGCAATCTGGTGGAGGGGGAAGGATTCGAACCTTCGAAGGCAGAGCCGACAGATTTACAGTCTGTTCCCTTTGACCGCTCGGGAACCCCTCCAGCGAAACGTGAGATTATGCTAGCAATCCCCTATCGAGTCAACAGCATTTGCCAACTTTTCATGTACGAGGGGGATCGTTGCGCTCATCGCGCTGCAGCATCAGCCACGGAAGCGCCAAAAACGGCCACAACACAGAAGAAAGACGCGTTAAGCCATTGAAATTCAAGAAATGTCCTTGCTGCCACGTTTGTAGCGTGGTGACCAGATACGGGTTTTCAGGTGCCAGATTGACCAGTGTTGTCGCCAGCATCAATGCCAAAGCAGCCAGTGCCTGGCATAAAAATCGCGGCAGAAAACTGGCAATCCACCACAACAGCAGCCCACCGCCCAGACCGGCCAGATTGCCCTGGGTTGCCCAGGCGACGCTAGCGGTACTGGTCAGCACGGTCAAGGACAGTGTTTTCATCAATAATGCAGCGACAATCAATGCCAGCCCCAACAACCGGGGATGCGTTCGCAGCAAACAACTGGCCAGTAGCCCGACCGCCAGCGTATTGCTGGCCGTCACACTGGCCTCGACCCAGGGAAAATGCTCGACGACATAAGCTGGCGTTTCCAGCCAGCCCATCTTTTCCAGAAACCCACGCATGTCGCCATTACCAAACAACAGGATTTCGGGGTTCAACTGGGTCAGCAGCCACAAACCCAGCAAAACCAGTCCACTGTGTGCCCACGCACCCTCGCCAAACAACCGAAGATTCAGCGCATGTAAGCGCCCGCCATCAAGGAGAGCAGCACCCCAGCGCCATCCCATGAGAGCACCCAACAAAACACCCAGGCCATTGGTGGCCAGATCCACATTTGAGGCCACCCGGCTGGGCAAATAATTCTGTACGGTTTCCAGCGTCAGGCTCAGGAGCACCCCCAGCAGGACGGCCAGCATCACGGCGCACCCATGGCCGCAGCGATTCTGCAGTGCTGAAGCCCATAGAAAGCCGATCGGCAGATAGGCCAAGGCATTGGTGATCAGATCGAACACCGTCCAGTAACGCGGCCAGGGGGCTGACAAATAAGCAAAAACCTCCGCGCCATGATCCTGCCATCCGGTAAATGGATGCAGACTGGCATAAATGACCAGCAGCGTATACGCCGTGGCCAGATAGCGCGGCAGATGGGCGGAAGCGGGTGGCTGGACGGGTGCCCTGATGTCAGCCGCGCGATGCACGGGTAGTCACACGGTTACGTGGTTACGTCGGCCGCAGAATGTCGCCAGCGGCGGCTGCCCATCCGCCGCAGACGATCACGCAACTGCAGAACCGCGCGGGCAGGTTCCAGATGCGCCAGATCGATGCTGGGCAATTCAACGGCATCCAGGGTGTTCTTGACGAGCAAGCCCAGTTCGGTTTCACCTTCCATCAACAGACGACGGCTGAAAAACAGCGTGTCCGCATCTTCTTCCCGCGCCAGCAGTGCCAGAAAGTCACGCGCTCGCGCCGTGATGGTCAAATCGGGGGTCCGCGCATCAAAGCTGGGATGAAAATGCCGACGTCCCATCGTGAAGCACAAGGATAGCCCGGCATCGCGCACACAAATCATCAACCGTTTGCCGATCAATGGCTCCAGCGGCTCACGCGGCAGCACGCGATCCAGTGCCAGATTCAAGGTAGTCGTCAAAAACAGGGTGGGCGGCAGTTGCGGCAAACGTCCACCGATACGGGTCAGCGGCGCGGGCAGGGTGAAGTCCGGGAGTTTCATGATGTTCCTTTGATTCCAGTTCAGGCGGCCACAATCTGCTCAAGGCCGGGACGGCCATGCCAGAAACCATTGCACAGATCATCCGCCAGCACTTCACGCGTGGCCTGCCAGGCGGCCTGCGGCGAGAGCGTGCCTTCAAGGCAGTGACGGAAGGTCTGGATGACCACGGTGGTATCTTTGGATTGCGGGCTGATCCGCGCCACAGCCACCGCCATGGCTTGCAGGCGTGGCCAGTCCAGCAGCAGATTATAAACTCTGGCCGACTGGGTCTGCGTACCGTTCAGCGTCAGAAACGCCTCGCCCTCGCGGGTTTTCAACGTCATGCCGTCCGGAAACTCAATACAGCGGAATTCGCAGGTGTCCTTCTGCAGGTTGTAACGGCGCGCGGTGAAACAGCGTGCCGAATACGCCAGCGGCAAGCGGCCATGGCAAAACACTTCCGTCTCGATCTTTGCAGGCATCGCCGCCAGTACGGCCGCCAACGCATCGGCGGCCACTTCGGGCGGCATCACCCAACGGGTCGCACCTGCCTCGCGGAGAATCGTCAGCGTTTCACCATTGAATACATTCAGCGTCGGCCCCGCCACGAAAGGCAGTTTGTGCTCGGCCAGCAAGCGCACCGCGCCCATATCGTTGGCTTCAATCAGGCAACGGCCATTGCCAACGATTTTTCGCAACATTTTGAGGTCGGATTCCGATTCGATCAGGGTCAACGTGGAGAGCACCACCTCCTTGCCCGCGTCGATCAGCCGCCCGGCCACTGCCATCCAGTCATCAAAACGCAGCTCATGACGACGTGAGCAGACGGTTTCGCCCAGATAAACGATATCCACGGGCTGCTGCGCCATTTCGTCGTAAAAATCAAAAACCTGTTGTTGCGGCCAGTATGTGAGGATGGGGCCTAAGGACAATTTCATGATTCACTTCCACGGACGGTTATAGGCACCCAGGGTATTCGACTGCCCTTCGGACACCTTGCCCAGTTCGGCTAGCCAGGCCGGCTTCAGCACAAAATGCGCCGGATCGCGCCGACAACTGTTGATCGCCTCACGCCAGACCTGCGTGACCTGCGCCACATACGCCGGGCTACGCTGACGACCTTCGATCTTGATCGCGCGCACGCCCATCGCCAGCAATTCCGGCAACAATTCCAGCGTATTCAGGCTGGTCGGCTCCTCGATGGCGTAATAGGTTTCCTCTTCGACGGCAAAACGGCCTTTGCACAAGGTGGGATAACCCGCGCGCTCGCCCTCTTCGTAACGATCGATCAGAATGCCGTTGAGCCGCGTTTCCATGCCGGCGGCCGTCTGTTCCCAACGCACACTTTTCGCCGGAGAACAAGCGCCGTTACAGTTGGGCGAGGTGCCTGTTGTGTAGGCCGACAGTGAACAACGCCCTTCCACCATCACACACAGCCCGCCAAAACCGAACACCTCGATTTCGACCTCGGTATGGGCAATCACCTGCGCCACCTGCGCCATCGACAGCACCCGCGGCAACACCGCGCGCTGCACATCGAAACGTTCGCGATAAAAATTGATGGCTTCGTAACTGGTCGCCGAACCCTGCACCGACAGATGCAGTCGCAACGCAGGCCAGGTGCGCCGGGCATAGGCCATGAGGCCGGGGTCAGCCAGGATGATGGCATCGATACCGGCGCGCGCCGCCCGATCCACCGCACCGGTCCAGCGCGTCCAGTTATCGGCCTGGGGGTAAGTATTCAGCGCCAGCAACACCTTGCGGCCACGATCATGCGCGTAGCGCAAGCCTTCGGCCAGTGCCTTGTCGTCGAAATTGAGGCCGTTGAAATTGCGCGCATTGGTGTCATCGCGAAAACCGAGATAGACACAATCGGCACCGCGATCAATCGCCACCTTGAGCGCAGGCAGACTACCGGCCGGGCAAACGAGTTCCATGGAAGCTTGAGCAGACATGTCGGCTCCTGAAAAAGAGCCGACAGTATACGCGCCTGCCGTCTTTCCGGCGATTGATCTACATCAAGCCACCTTCGGTACCACCATGCCTTGCTGCTCAACAAACCCACGCAGTTTGCCCAGCAGCACTTCTTCGTCATACGGCTTGCCCAGATACTCGTTCACGCCGATTTCCTGCGCATAATTCCGATGCTTGTCGGCAATTCGCGAAGTAATCATGATCACGGGGATATTCTTCAACCGTTCCTGGGCACGCACATTGCGGGTCAGCTCAAAACCATCCATGCGCGGCATTTCAATGTCGACCAGCATTGCGGCCGGCACAATTTCCAGCAACTGCTCCAGCGCATCGACCCCGTCCTTGGCGGTCACCACCTGGTAACCCTCGCGCGTCAGCAGACGGCTGACGATCTTGCGTACGGTGAGCGAATCGTCGACCACCATGATGGTGGGGATCACCTGCTCCGTCACCGGTGCGGCCGCCAGCAGCGTATCCGGGCTGAGCTGGGTGGCGCGACTGGCCAGCGTAAGCGGGTTGAGGATCAGGGCGATCTGGCCATCGTTGAGCACCGTCGCGCCGGTAATGCCGGGCACCCGCGCCAGTTGCGGGCCGATGTTCTTGACGACGATTTCCTGGTTGCCCAGCAGCCCATCCACCTCCAGCGCAACATACCGGTCCGCGCCCTTCAGCAGCAGGATCCAGTGGCGACGCGCCGGGGGCGGCAGCGTGCCCCCCTCGTCGAGCAAATTAGCCAGATAGAACCACGGATAGCGCACATCCAGCCAATCCGTCCCCCCGGCCGTGCGGATCGCCTCGGCCGCTTCGGGACGCAACTCCATGACCTGTTCCACCATGGAAGACGGCAAGGCGACGATGCGGTTGCCCGAACGCACCAGCAAGGCCTGCGTGACCGCCAGCGTCAGCGGCAGAAAGATGCGGAAGCGCGTCCCCTGCCCGCTTTGCGAATGCACCTCGATATGCCCCCCCAGGCGGATGGCCTCGGTTTTGACCACATCCATACCCACACCGCGCCCGGCCACTTCACTGACCTGCGCTGCTGTACTGAAGCCAGAGGCAAAGATGAACTGCGTCAGCTGCCGTTCATCGACCGGCTGATCCGCCGTCAGCAGGCCATTCTCGATGGCCTTGGCGCGAATCCGCTCATAATTGAGCCCGGCACCATCGTCCGCCAATTCGATGACGATTTCATTGCCCTGCTGCGCCAGGCTGATGACAATTTCACCAATATCCTCTTTACCCGTGGCCCGGCGCGCTTCACGCGTTTCGATACCATGCGCGATACAGTTCCGCAGCAGATGCTCGATCGGCCCGATCATTTTTTCCAGCACGGAACGGTCAATTTCCAGCTGCCCTTCGCGCACGTCGAGATTGACGCGCTTATCGAGATCCTTGGCAGCCTGCCGAACCACCCGATACAGCCGATCGATGATGGAATTGAACGGCACCATGCGAACGCCCATCAGGGACTGCGACAGCTCGCGATTCAAGCGCGCCTGCGCGGCCAGTGCCGTGCTGGTGTTATCGACGTTCCGCAACAGATTGTGTTGCACCGTGGTCACGTCATTGACGCTCTCGGCCATCATCCGCGTCAATTCCTGGAAGCGGGTAAAACGATCCATTTCCAGCGGATCGAAATCCTGATGCGTCTCTTGTATCTGCGACATCTGCGACTGCATCTGCGTCTCGGCCTGAATTTCGATTTCACGCAACTGCTGGCGTAGACGGATCACGTTTTCCGTCAAATCCAGCAAGGCCGTCTTGACCGTTCGCATCTCACCTTCAATGCGCGAGCGGGCGATGGCCATTTCACCCGATTCATTGATCAACTGATCAACCAGCTCGGCACGCACCCGCAGCTGCGCCCGTTGCCCGGCGGATTCAGTAAGCTCAGCCAGCTCGGCCGTTTCAGCCAGCTCAGCCAATGCGACCGCATCCGCCACCTGCGCCACGCTGGGCAACACCGGCAAGGAGGCACCCGGCTGAATTTCCGCAAGTGCCCCAAGCTCGCTCCCCGCATCGCTGCGCGCCGCTGCCGATGGCTCCTCTTCGGCCACGGCCTCACCCCGGTCGATACGAACCAGATCGTCAATCATGGTCAGCGCACGATCGAAGAACACATCGAGATCATCGAGGAAAGCCGACGCCGGTGCGGCACCATGTCGCGTCGCCTGAATGATGCGGCTTTCGATGCCATGCACCAGCTCGCCCATCCGCATCGCCCCGGCCATCCGCGCACTACCCTTCAAGGTGTGCAGCAAACGTTGCAGGCGCTGAGAAACAGAAGGATCTTCCGGTGCCGCACGCCACACCCGCAGATCGTTACCGATCTCGCGCATGAGGTCGCTCCCTTCCTCCAGGAAAATGGGCAACAACTGACGATCCAGGTCATCATGGATCCGCAACTTGCGGCGCTGATCGGTAAAAGGCACATCATCTTGCAGGCGATCGCTATCGGTGGCCTGCGGCAAGGCTGCTTCGGCTTCAGTCTCAACTTCAACCTCAGGCATGGCGGCGATCCCGGCGACAGGCACTGTCAGGGGTTCCTGCGCCAGCAGCGCAGGCACGACCGCTGCCGCAGGTTCCACGGGTTCCGTTGATGCCAGCTGCGGCCGCAAAGCTTCCAGTGCCTCCAGCAAAGTAGCTTCCGATTCGGGCATCCGCCGTTCAGCCACCTCATCCAGCATGCCCCGCAGGGCAACCACACTGCGCGCCAGCCACGCATGTTGCGCCATATCCGGCAGCACGTCCGCCTCGACAAACCGCTCCAGCGCGTATTCAAGTGCTTTACCCAGCAGGTTGATCGGCCTGACCCCTATCGTGCCCGACACCCCGCCCAGCGTATGACTGGCACGCAAGGCTTCTTTAGACGGCATGTCCACCGTCCAGCCGGCCTGATCGCCCTCCAGCACCGCCATGTGCGCGCGGGCTTCCTCCAGATAAATGTCGTACACCACCGGCGAAAGCTTCAACGCCCCGATGGTCACGCTGTCATCGTCCACCACCGGCGGCAGCGCAGGCGCGGCCTCCGGCGCAACAAACGCAGGCTCAGCCACAGGCTGCGCCACCGTAACCGCTTCGGCTTCAGCTTCAACTTCCGCCTCGACAGTCATCGTTGGCTCGGCGGGCGACTCCGCATCGGGCAACGCCGCCGGCGCGTCGGCATTCATCAGGCGCGCACACAGCGCATGCAGCTCAACCACTGCGGCATCCTCTGCACGCGGCGGCATTTGCCCGGATTCAAGACGCTGCACCCAGTCGGCAAAAACCGCTTGCGCCTCGGCCAGCATCACCAGCAAGGGGGGCGTAGCCCCCTGATCGAGCTTCAGCCAGTGATTCATGGTTTGCTCAACCGACCAGGCGGCTTCGCCCAGATCGTTCAGTCCCACCATGCGGCCACTGCCTTTGAGCGTATGGAACGCGCGGCGAACCACCGTCATGAGTTCTGGGTCATGCGGCTGCTCGCCCAGCAACGGCAAATGTTCGGCGATGGTCTGCAAGACCTCGTGGGCTTCTTCGATGAAGATACCCAGCAGTTCCGCATCAATGGCCTCACTGCTGGCATCCACCAGGCGTGTCGCTGCATCCGAAGGCGCCAGCGGGGGCGGCATCAGCGTTGGCAACTCGGCCACCGCCTGCCCCGCCTTGTCGATTTCCGCGATGGCTTCGACCACTTCCTGAGTCACTTCGACTTCAGCCCCGACCTCAAACTCCGTCGCGGTGGCAATCTCAGCCACCGCCTCAACTTCAGGCTCGGCAGCCACCGGTCGCGGCGGCGATAGCGGCAACAACTCGGGCACTTCAATGGCTGTGGCAGCAGCAATCGCCGCCACCGGGGCTTCCACCGGGGCTTCCACCACCGGCCTCGGCCTGGGGTTAAGCAGCGCATCCAGATCGGCCGGGCCGTTTCTGAGTTGCTCCACAAAGAAACCGAGTGCCGAAAGCTTGTTGGCCACCTCCTCAAAGTCGGCCTGCGCCGGTTCACCCGTCTGGGCAAAGCCGTCGATCTTCTGCCCGCATTCGCGCAGCACCTCCACGGCGCGGCTCTCACCGAGTATCGTCAACGCCCCCTCGATCTGCTTGAGCGGCGTTTTCAGGCCGGCCAGATCGCCCACCTTCGCCTGCGGATCGCGGAAATAGGCATCGAGCTTCTGCTCCACGCCGCCCAGATTGCTGAGCATCTCGCGCACCACCTGCTCCATCAGCAGACGTTCCTGCGCCTTACGCGAAATTTCATCGAGATGCGGCACTTCCATGGCCTGCAGGGCATCCGGCGTTTCGCCACGCAACAGTGCCGTCAGGCGACCCGCCATGACATCAACCTGATGGGCGAAATCCACGCCCAGCGTATCAAACCGCTCCAGCGCGTTCTCAACCAGCAGCAGGGAAGTCGCCACTTCCAGCGCCAGCAGATCATCGGCGCTCGCGGCCGACTTTGCCACCAGCATCGTGGCCACAGCACTCACGGCCGCCGTCAGCCGCGCCAGATCCATCTGCCCCGTGGCCTGCCCTAGCTGCGCCAGTTGTTCAGCATGGGTCTGGAACGGGTTCAATGCCGCCGGAATCTGGCTGGTATAGCGATTCCATTCGTCTTTGGCCGACTCCAGTGCCTCACGCAGCGCACGCAACTGTGCCCGTTGCGGTGCCGACCCCAAGGTTCTGGATTCCGCCGGCAGCAGATCGGCCAGTCGATACGCCGCGCGCACACATTCGATATGGTCATTGCTGACCGTCGCCGTCGCGACGTAATACAGCACATCGCGACTCAAACGCTCGACAGGCTCGGTCACGCCCTCGAACAGCTTGGCGATTTGCGCGTCGATCCGCGCACACAGCTTTTTGACGAGCGGATCCACCACCACGCCGCCCGCAATGAGTGCATCGAGCAACGCCAGTGCCGACCACCAGAATGCACGTGCCACGGGCAAAGACTGGGTGAATTCAATCACCGCCAGCGAGTTCCGCATTTCCTTGAGGCCTTTTTCATCCCCTTTCAGCCACTTCAGCATGCCGCGCTGAAAACCCAGCCGCGCTGCCTTGAGGCGCGCCTGCAAAGCCGCTTCCGCCAGTGCCGCCGGCTCTTTCTCGCGGCGTGGTGGCCGATTCGACAGGTCAGGGAAAAACAGATCCGCAGGGGCAACCACGGTCACGCCCCGCAACGCCATCAATTCGCGATACACCGGCAGCAGACGCAATGCCTGATCGGGCGCGCCTTCCAGCAAGTCATCCAGATAGGCAGTGACCGTTGTCAGTGCACGCTGGCAAACCTCTTCCACCGGAGCTGAAAACGTCACACTGCCTTGCGCCAGCGCGGCCAGCGTCTGTTCGATGGCTGCCGTGAATTGCGTAATCCCGCCCAGGCCGACAATATCCAGCGCACCATGCGCCTGATGCAAATGGGTTTGTGCCGACTTCAGCAGGCTCGCATCCTCCGCTGACGCGCCCCCGGCAACGGCCTCACCGTGCTTTTTCAAAGCCTCGCCCGCACGCTTGAGTGCAAGGTCGATTTCACCCTTGACCCAGGTCAGCGGGCCCAGATCGAGTTCACTGGTTTTATTCATCGTTCGTGTGTAACCACAAATTTAGAGTCGGATTCATGAAACAACATCACACCTTGAAGCCCGCGACCGAAGCCTTCAGTTCGCCAGCCAGAGTGGACAGCTCAGCCACCGAGGTCGCAGTCTGTTTGGTGCCTGCCGTCGTCTGCTCGGTAATATGCAGAATCGACTGCATGTTTTCAGCCACCTGTTTTGCCGAGTCCGACTGATGCTGCGTATCGGTGGAAATGTTTTCAATCAGCTGTGCCAGATTGCTCGACACCGACGAAATTTCAGCCAGTGCCTGGCCCGCCGCATCAGACAGCCGCGCACCATCAACCACGTTGCGCGTCGAGTATTCCATCGCCAGCACCGCGTCATGGGTATCTGTCTGAATCGTCTTGACGATCGCCGCAATCTGCTTGGTCGCCTCGCCGGAGCGTTCGGCCAACCGCTGCACTTCTTCCGCCACCACCGTAAACCCGCGCCCCGCCTCACCGGCCGAAGCCGCCTGAATGGCGGCATTGAGCGCCAGCACGTTGGTCTGCTCGGTAATATCGGAAATCAGCTCCACAATTTCACCGATCTCCTGTGACGACTCGCCCAGCCGCTTGATCCGCTTCGAGGTTTCCTGAATCTGCTCACGGATTTCGTTCATACCCTTGATCGAGTTGGTCACCGCCGAAGCTCCCTTCTGCGCGGCCTCCAGCGACTGCCGTGCCACGCGCGCCGACTCCAGCGCATGATCGGAAACCTGGTTCATCGACTCAGCCATACCCAGCACCGAATCGCCCGCCTCGGTAATCTTGCGTGACTGCTGCTCCGTTGCATCGAGCAGACGGCCTGACGTGTTCTGCGCGTTCTCCGACGCGGTGGCCACGCGGGTCGCCGTATCATTAATGCGCTTGACCAGCACGGAGAGTTCCTCGATGGTGTAATTCACCGAATCGGCAATCGCCCCGGTGATATTTTCCGTCACCGTCGCCCGCACCGTCAGATCGCCATCCGCCAGATCGCCCATTTCGTTCATCAGCCGCAAAATGGCCTCTTGTGTTGCATCCTTCGCCGCCTCTGCCTCGCGTCGCTGACGTTCCGCCTCAGCACGCTGCCGCTCAGCCTCCTCACCGCGCAGCGCGGTTTCATCGTTGAACACCTTGGCCATCAGCAAAATCAGGATCAGCGCCAGCAAAGTGGTCACGATGGTCGGTGTCAGCACCTTGTTGAGCGAAGTGGACGAGGCCTGCTGGCCATACGCATCAAACAGCTGCCCGGTCGCCCCCAGCAAGGCATCGCTCCCCTTGAGCAGGTTCGTACCGGCCTGACGCGCCGCCATGATCTGCTTGCCATTGAGCAGCACCGTACTCAACGCCGCGTGCTGCGGCATGAACATGAAAGACAGCTCGTTCAACTGCGCGCGCGTGGCTTCATCGCGTGTCGCCGCAATCCGCAATGCGTCATTCCCCTGCAACAGTGCCGTCACCAGATCATGAAAAGCACCGATATCCCGCGCCAGCTGTTCCAGCACATCCGTCCCCACCACGTCCGCAGACACCAGAAAGTTGGCGTTTTTCGCAATCCGCTGACTCAACATGGCCAATTGCTGTGAGGCCGCCAGCTCAATCGCACTCACCCCCGCCTTCAGCGTCGAAAGCCGTTCCGTGACGGCCAGCATCTCGGTATTTTTTTCATTCACCAGATTCACCGCCTGCCCCAGTGACACCAGGCTTTTTTCCTGCTGCCCCAGCACAGTGGCATTCTTGCGGCTCAGCTCCCACAGAGCCACCGTGGCATCCATCTGCGGGCGGATCGCCTCGGGGGTCGGCGGCACACTGGCCGCCCCCACGTCGCCGCCACGATTCAGCGCCTCCAGCAAGGTATTGAACTTTTCACGCGACGCGCCCATTTCCCTGAATGCCGCCGGATTTCCCTGCAATGCGCCCGGTGTCGATTTGATGATCTGCTGCGCCAGCGTCCGTAATTGCCCGGAGGTGCTGACATACGCTGCCCCATAGCCCACATCGCGCACGCTGACCCACAACGAAATCGCTGCAAAACCGAACAGCAACAGCAGCAAAGTGCCCAAAATCAGCAACTGCTGCAAAGTTGGCAAATTGCCGATCAGGGGTAATTTGCGGCGCAACGCCTGCTTCATCGCCCGCCCTTTATCGGCCGTGGCTACCGCTGCTGCGGCAGGCACAGTCGCCGATGCCGCCGGTACCCCTGATGTAGCCGGAGCTTTGGAGCTGGGAATCGCCGTCGACGGAATAATGATCGTTGCCCCCATCGGGTCAAAATCCTCGGCTGCCGCCGGTGCAGCGCGGGACTTACCGGCCGGACGAACCGGGGTTTTTTTGGCAAAAAGCTGCTTGAGGTTGAATGCCATAAAAATTCCTTGCTGACGTTGCTGCCCGAACCCGTCATCAACGTGGGCAGGGGCAAAAAATAAACTGATCGACGATCGGCTATCTGCTATCGACTACCGGCTGATATCGAGAAATCCCGGATGAGACAGCAGCGGCTTGACATGTAAGGCGCGCCAAACTGTCTCAGTCACCGTGGCCACCGTAGCCGCAGCCCGCACCTCGCGGAAACCGGCGCCCACCCAGGGTACATCCGCCCCATCAGCCGAGGTTGTGGGCAGTGCTTCCAGCGACTCGGCAGGCTTCAGCCCCAGGGTTTTCGACACCAGCAGCGCGCTGTTGATGCCATGCCGCGCACCAATCAACAACAAGCGTGCATCGTTATTCAGCGGGGTCGGCTCGCCGCCCTGAAAGGCCGAAAAATCCACCACGCTGTACAGCGTGCCACGGATATTGGCCACCCCGGCAAACCAGGGCTTGGTCAGCGGCGTCGGCATCAGCGGCGGCAGCGGAACGATCTCACCGGCATCTGAAAGATTCAACAACCAGTAAGTCTTGCCGGCCTGGACACCCAGCAAGGCTTTCGAGGTTTCACCCCGCACGGCCGAGGTCAAACGCTCGACCAGCCCCATCTGAAACTCGCGCAAGCTGATGCGTTTAGCCATCGCTCACCGCACCCGCTGTCTTGTGGATCGTGCCATCATCATTCCCATCACATGCTGGCGACTTTGGCCAGGAGTTCGATGGGATCGAGCGGCTTGACCAGATAACCCTGCGCGCCCTGACGCATCCCCCAGATCTTGTCGGTTTCCTGATCCTTGCTGGTGCACATGATGATCGGAATATGCCGCGTCGTCTCCTCGCGGGAAATGGTGCGCGTGGCCTGATAACCGTTCATGCCAGGCATGACGACATCCATCAGGATCAAATCCGGCAACTCTTGTTTGGCGCGCTCGATGGCCTGCTCACCGCTATCCACCGAAACCACCGAATACCCGTTGCGCGTCAGCAGATCCGTCAGCACCAGCCGTTCCGTGGGCGAGTCGTCCACCACCATGATTTTCTTGACAGCCATTGTGTTTCCTCAAACCTTATCAATAGTTACGCACTGGCCGGCGCATGCGCCGCCACGGTTTTCAGCAAGCCATCCTTGGTAAACGGCTTGGTCAGATACTCCTCTGAACCCACCATGCGCCCTCGCGCCCGGTCGAACAGCCCGTCTTTCGACGACAACATGATGACCGGCGTATTACTGAAGCGCGCATTCTTCTTGATGAGCGAGCAGGTCTGATAACCATCCAGACGCGGCATCATGATGTCGCAAAACACGATGTCTGGCTGATGATCGGCAATCTTGGCCAACGCATCGAAGCCATCTTCAGCCAGCAAAACCTGGCAACCCGCCTGCATCAGAAAGATTTCGGCACTCTTGCGGATAGTGTTGGAATCATCGATTACCATCACCTTGATGCCACTGAGATTATTGATTCCAGCCTCGCTCACCCGCGTATCCTCGTCCAGTTGGTCGGCACAACATCACGCATTCTCTGTTGCTCCAATGCAAATTGCAACCGAATATAGCAGCCCCACGCCCTGCGATGCGCTTGTTGCGTGCACAAATTGACACATTCCCCGCCTGTCCTCCCCTTGGCTCAGGAACCTCTTCGACCGATATACATACAACCGCCCCGGGTTTCTCGCCGCCCGGTTTCTCGCGCCCAAACAGGCGAGCGCGAGGTTTCAGTTAGAATTCCACGACTGCCGCCCAGCCGCTCACGCACCCATCACACCGACACCGCCCCCACCATGCCCCCGGACGCTTCTGACTTCCTGCCGCCCATCGTCCTGAGCTTTGCTGCCTCCGACCCGACCGGCGGCGCGGGCATCCAGGCCGATCTTCTAACGCTGGCCGCACTCGGCTGCCACCCGCTGAGCGTGATCACCGCGCTCACCGTACAAGACACCGCCGGTGTTGAAGACATCCTGCCGATCGACGACGAATGGATCACCGACCAGGCGCGCGCCTTGCTCGAAGACATCCCGGTCGCCGCCTTCAAACTGGGCATGCTGGGCAGCCTGGAAAACATCGTCGCCATTGCCAGCATCGTTTCCGACTACCCGGACATCCCCCTGATTCTCGACCCGGTACTCGCCTCGGGGCGCGGAGATGCGCTGGCCAATGAAGACATGGTCGATGCCATGCTGCAACTACTGTTGCCGCAAACCACCATCATCACCCCCAACAGCCTGGAAGCGCGCCGCCTCACCCAGGATGACGATAGCGACGATGCCGACGACCCTGACGATGCCACAGGCCGCAGTGAAGATGACGAAGAAGAAACCTGCATCCTCTCCCTCGCAGACTGCGCGCGACGACTGATCGGTGCGGGCAGCGAACTGGTACTCATCACCGGCACCCATGAAAACACCGCCCAGGTCGTCAACACCCTCTACGGCAGCCACGGCGCGATCCGCAGCGACAAATGGCAACGTCTGCCCGGCAGCTATCACGGCTCCGGCTGCACCCTCGCCTCGGCCATCGCCGCCAATCTGGCACACGGCATGGATGCCATCGAAGCCGTGCGCGGCGCACAGGAATACACCTGGCGCACCCTCGCACGCGGCTTCCGCCCCGGCATGGGACAACACATCCCCGACCGTTTCTTCTGGGCGCGCAGCGGCATTGACGACAGCGATGCGGATCATGCCGGCGAACCTGAACCCCAACCACCCCGGTCATGACCCCTGAAAGCACCACCCTCCTGCGCGGGCTGTACGCCATCACCCCCGAAGACCCGCTCCTGCCCCGCCTCGCCGCACTGGTCGAAGCCGCCTTGCAAGGTGGCGTCCGTCTGCTGCAATACCGCAACAAAACCGCCCCGCCCCCTTTGCGCCGCGCCCAGGCCGCCGAAATGCTGCGACTGTGCCGCGCCTACGACGCGCTGCTGATCATCAATGATGATCTGCCACTGGCGCTCGAAATCAATGCCGATGGCGTACACCTGGGGCGCGACGACCACTGCAACGACCTGACCGCCGCCCGGCAGGCACTCGGCGGCCAAAAAATACTCGGCGTTTCCTGCTATGCCGATCTCGCGCGCGCCGAAGCCGCAACCCAGGCAGGCGCAGACTATCTTGCCTTTGGCCGCATCTATCCCTCCACCACCAAACCCGCCGCACCGCCAGCGCCCCTCAGCCTGCTCACCGAAGCCCGCCGTTTCGGCCTGCCCGTCGCCGCCATCGGCGGCATCACCCTGAACAACGC
>JAGOVA010000013.1 GCA_018061005.1 Sterolibacterium sp.
GCGAGATCATTGTCTATCACGCCTGGGAACCCTATCAGTTCAAGAACTGGAGAGGCCAGCAGGAACCGGCAGAAGCGCCGTGGAAGGCACTGCATCTGGCCGGCGGCTACCACCAGATTCACTATCGCATGTACTACGGCGCACCCAGTCACGCCCCGCGTGGCGCGCCGGTAGATGTTGAAAAGGCCAAGGCTTGATGCGGGTCTGAGCATTTCAAAAGGTTCTCTCCTCCTCCCCCCGATCCGGCGTGGCCGTTTCGGGGGTTTTTTTATGCTATTTTGCAGGAGGAGGAAACTGAAATGACAGATGGAACCCTGGGTCACAAGATTGCGGGTATACATGAGCGGATCAAAGACCATATCGGCAATGTCGGTCGGGTCGGTATCGCCTTGTACAACCAGGAAACTGATCAGCTCAGTACGTTCGTGCACAGCACCGACGGCCTCACGCCGCTTGAGCACTATCGGGCGCACCTGGCAGAAGTGCAGTCGCTGAAGGAACTGCATGAGCACCGGCAGAGCCGGATCATCGACGATCTGGCGGCACTGTCTGGCTCACCCAGTGAGCATACCCGCCGCATCCTCGCCGCAGGTTACAAATCCAGCTACACCAGCCCGTTGTATGCGGGTGATCAACTGCTGGGCTTCCTGTTTTTTGATTCTCAGGAAGCGGCCTATTTTCGGCAGAATGTCACGATGCAGCTGGATACCTATGCCCAGCTGATTGCCGCGTTGATCTCCTGTGACCTCTCTTCAGCGCGCGCCCTGCACGGCGTGATTGCCACGGCGCATGAGTTCAGCCGTCATCGGGATAACGAAACCAGCAAGCATGTACAGCGTGTGGCTTGGTTTGCCCGCTGTGTGGCCAGTGAGCTGGCGCAAAGCCACGGTCTGACGGATGAGGACGTCGAATTCATCTTTCAGTTTGCCGGGCTGCATGACATCGGCAAAATCGCCGTGCCGGATTCGATACTGCTCAAGCCCGGCAAACTGACCGCCGAGGAGTATCTCATCGCCCAGGGGCATGTGGCGAAAGGGCTGGAGATGGTCGAGGTGATGGTGCGGGAATTCGGCTTGTCCAGCGAATACCACATCAAGATGCTGCGTAGCGTGGTGGCCGCACATCATGAGCGGATCGATGGCCAGGGCTACCCGGCGGGTTTGCGTGGTGACGATATCCCGCTGGTGGGTCGTATCCTGGCGGTTGCGGATGTCTTTGACGCGCTGACCAATCCGCGCCCTTACAAGAGCGCGTGGTCGCTGAATGACGCGCTCCAGTATTTGCGTGACCACGCAGGCAAACAGTTTGATAGCGATTGCGTGCGGGCACTCGTCACACGGTTTGATGAAGTTTGCGAGATTCATGCCCGGCTGCATGAAAACGAGGGCGAGGTGTTATCTACACCGCAGCCCTCGAATTCATTTTCATCTTCATCGACGCCCATGCCTGCGCCACCGGCTTTGTAACGGCTGCGTAACAGCCCGCACTTCAGCCGAGCATGTGCGACACCAGACCATCGGCCAGTTTAGGCTCGAACCAGGTTGATTTCGGCGGCATGACTTCACCAGCGTCGGCCACTGCCATCAGGTCGGTCATCTGCGTCGGGAACAGTGCGAAGGCCACGGCCATTTCGCCACTGTTCACGCGTTTTTCCAGTTCGTTCAGGCCACGGATGCCGCCGACGAAATCTATGCGTTTGTCGCGGCGCAGGTCGGCAATGCCCAGCACCGGCCCTAGCAGGTGATCCGAAAGCAGGCTCACGTCGAGGCGTGCGACCGGGTCTGCTGTCGGGATCAGTTCTGGACGGATGGTCAGACGCAACCAGCGGCCTTGCAAGTACATGCCGAATTCGCCGGGCTTGGTCGGGCGCATCTGGCCGTCGCTCGGTACGACCGTGAATTTCTCGGCGATGCGCGCCAGCAGCGCGTCTTCGGATAGCCCGTTGAGATCCTTCACCACCCGGTTGTAATCCATGATCCGCATCTCGTGGTGCGGGAAGACAACCGCGAGGAAATACGCCGCCTCACGCGGGTTATTCCCGTCCCCATCCCCCTGCGTCTTGCGTGCAGCGGCAATGCGTGAAGCGGCCGCAGAACGGTGATGGCCATCGGCAATGTAGAGCGCGGGCATGACATCGAAGGCCGCAGAAATCTTTTCGACCAGTGTGGCATCGCGCACGACCCAGATCGTATGCCGGATGCCGTCATCGGCCGTCACATCGGCATCCGCTGCGCCACTGCTGGCGGTGGCCAGCAAGGCATCGGCTGTACTGGAAGACGGATAGGCGAGCAACACCGGGCCGGTCTGCCCGTTTAGTGCGTCGATCTGGCGCACGCGGTCATCTTCCTTGTCGGGGCGTGTGAATTCGTGTTTGCGAATCCGGTTGGTGTCGTAATCCGCCACCGCAGCGGCAACCACCAGCCCGGTCTGCACATGCTCACCCATCTGCAGGCGATAGGCGTAATAGCAGTCCTGATCGTCCTGCTTGAGGATGCCTGCATCAATCATCTTTTGCAGATTTTCGACGGCCTTGGCATACACAGCGGGCGCGTAAGGATCGGTGTTGGCAGGCAGGTCGATTTCCGGCTTGGAAATGTGCAGGAAGCTCCACGGCTTGCCCGCCGCACGCTGGCGCGCCTCCTCCGATGAAAGCACGTCGTAAGGCGGCGCAGCAACGGCGGCAGCCTGGCCAGCAGCCGGACGCAGACCGGCGAAGGGTTTGATCAGGGGCATGAGATTCTCCGTGCAGGATGTCAGGTGCTGGGGTGTTGATGTGCTGAGGTGTTGATCAGGCTGACTTGTGGCGTCCGGGCAGCGCGTTCTTCAGTTGCTGGTGCATGGCACGCAGGGCGGTTTCGGTGGTGTTCCAGTCGATGCAGGCATCGGTCACCGAACAGCCGTATTTGAGCTGCGAGAGATCGGCGGGGATGGGCTGGTTGCCGGATTCTAGGTTGCTTTCGATCATCACGCCGACGATGGAGTGGTTGCCGTTGATGATCTGCTGCGCGCAGTCCGCCAGCACCAGTGGCTGCATTTCCGGTTTTTTGTAGCTGTTGGCGTGTGAGCAATCGACTACCAGATTTTGTGCGAGCTTGGCTTTTGCGAGCGCTTGCTCGGCCAGCGAAATGCTGACGGAATCGTAGTTGGGACGGCCACCGCCGCCACGCAACACCACATGGCCGTAGCGGTTGCCACGGGTGCGGACGACGGAGGTTTTGCCCTGGGCGTTGATGCCGAGGAAACTGTGCGGATTGGCCGCCGAGATGATGGCGTTGATGGCCACGTCCAGATCGCCGTCGGTGGCATTCTTGAAGCCGACCGGGGTCGATAGGCCGGAGGACATTTCACGATGGGTCTGCGATTCGCTGGTGCGCGCGCCGATCGCCGTCCACGCGATGAGATCACCCAGATATTGCGGCGAGATCGGGTCAAGGGCTTCGGTGCCGGCGGGCAGCCCCAGTTCATTGACGGCCAGCAGGAATTCACGCGCTTTCTTCATGCCTTCTTCGATATGGAAGGAATCATCCATGCGCGGGTCGTTGATGTACCCCTTCCAGCCGGTCGAAGTGCGCGGCTTTTCGAAATACACGCGCATGACGATCAGCAGGGTCTCGCTGACTTCATCGGCGAGTTTTTTCAGACGTTTGGCATAGTCCATGCCCGCGACCGGGTCGTGGATCGAGCAGGGGCCGACGACCACGAACAGGCGCGGGTCTTGCCGGTCGAGGATGCGTTGCAGCGTGTCACGGCCTTGCGCCACGGTACGGGCGGCGTTGTCGGACAAGGGCAGCAGCGCGTGGATTTCTTTCGGCGTGGGCATGCTGGTGAGCGATTCGACGTTGAGATTTTCAAGTTTTGGCGTGTTCATTTGGGTCATTTTGTTGGGCTTTGCAGTTTCTTCAAAAGTTCGCGAACCGCCCCCACGCGCTCGCGCAGCGTCGGGCTTTCGCGCTTCCAGTGGAGTTTCTCCGGTCCGGCAAACTTCAGGTGGCGATCCTGCTGGATCAGCTTGATGAGGTGTACCGGGTCGATGGGCGCGTGGGCGGAAAAATGTAATTGTATCGCGTGCAGCCCCGCCTCGACCTTGAGGATGCCCAAAGGACGCGCAGCAATTCGCAAGCGGTGGGTTTCCAGCAACGCCTGCGCTTGCGGTGGCAGCTCGCCAAAACGATCGATCAGCTCTTCCTGCAGGGCTTGCACGTCGTCGAGATTCTCGGCATTGGCCAGGCGTTTGTAGAGTGTCAGCCGCTCATGCACGTCGGGCGCGTAGGCATCGGGCAGCAATGCGGGCGCGTTCAGGTCGATGGTCGATACCACGCCCAGCGGCTGCGTCAGATCCGGCTCCTGGCCTTCCTTCAGCGACTTGACGGCGGCATTGAGCATGGTGGTGTAGAGCGCGAAGCCGATTTCGTGGATGTCGCCACTCTGGCTCTCGCCCAGCACCTCGCCCGCGCCGCGAATTTCGAGATCGTGCATGGCGAGGAAAAAGCCCGAGCCGAGTTCTTCCATCATCTGGATGGCTTCCAGCCGTTTCTCCGCCTGTTTCGACGGCTTGGCCTCTTCGTGCGTCAGCAGGTAGGCGTAGGCCTGATGGTGCGAGCGACCGACGCGACCACGCAACTGGTGCAACTGGGCGAGACCGAATTTATCCGCGCGGTTGATGATGATGGTATTGGCATGGGGATTGTCGATGCCGGTTTCGATGATGGTCGAGCACAACAGCAGGTTGTGTTTCTGCTGGGTGAACTCGCGCATCACCCGCTCCAGTTCGCGTTCGGGCAACTGGCCGTGACCCACCACAATGCGCGCTTCGGGCAGCAGTTTTTCCAGCCGTTCCTGCATGTTGTGAATGGTGTCCACTTCATTGTGGAGGAAGTACACCTGCCCGCCGCGCTTGAATTCACGCAGCACGGCCTCGCGCACCTGGCCGTTCGACCAGCGCGTCACAAAGGTCTTGATCGCCAGGCGGCGTTGTGGCGCAGTGGCAATCACCGAAAAATCGCGCAGCCCTTCCAGCGACAGCCCCAGCGTGCGCGGGATGGGCGTGGCGGTCAGGGTCAGCACATCGACTTCGGCTCGCAGTGCTTTTAACGCCTCTTTCTGGCGCACGCCGAAGCGGTGTTCTTCATCGAGCACCACCAGCCCCAGTCGGGTGAATTGCACATCCTTCGAAAGCAGGCGGTGCGTACCGACCAGAATGTCGATCTTGCCTGCGGCCAGATCGGCAATCGCCTGCGTCTGCTCCTTCTCGCTGCGAAAGCGCGAAAGCTCGGCGACCTTCACCGGCCAGTCGGCAAAGCGGTCAGCGAAGGTATGGTAATGCTGCTCGGCCAGCAGTGTGGTTGGGCACAGCACGGCGACCTGTTTGCCGCCCGCCACGGCGACAAACGCGGCTCGCAGTGCGACTTCCGTCTTGCCAAAGCCGACATCGCCGCAAACCAGCCGATCCATCGGCTTGCCCGAGCGCATGTCGGCCACCACCGCGTCAATGGCGGCTTTCTGGTCGGGGGTTTCCTCGAAACCGAAGCCGTCGGCAAAGGCTTCCAGATCGTGCTGTTTGAAGTCGAAGGCATGGCCTTGCCGCGCCGCGCGCTGGGCGTAAAGATGCAGCAGTTCGGCGGCGGTGTCGCGCACCTGCTCGGCGGCTTTCTTCTTCGCCTTTTCCCACTGGCCGCTGCCCAGCTTGTGCAGTTGCACAGCCTCCGGGTCAGCACCACTGTAGCGGCTGATGAGATGCAGTTGCGCGACCGGCACATACAGCGTGTCGCCACCGGCATATTCCAGATGCAGGAACTCGCTTTTTTCCTGTCCTGTGCCCATGTCCAGCAAGGCCAGCCCGAGATAGCGGCCGATACCGTGTTGCTCATGCACCACCGGATCGCCGATTTTCAGTTCGGAAAGATCGCGCAGCCAGCCTTCGAGGTTACTCCGCCGCGCGCCACGCTTGCTCGTGCTGCGCGGGCGTGCGGTGGCGGCGTAAAGCTCGTTTTCGGTGATGATGGTGAATGCCGCACGACCGGTATCAGTCGTGGCGGCGGGGGCGACCCGGAAGCCACCCGAGAGCGGGGCAACCCCCAGCATGAATGGCTCCGGGCTATTGAGAAATGTCTGGAAATCGGCGCAGGGCGAGGGTTTCAGGCCATATTCGACGAGATATTCCTGGATGGTTTCGCGTCGCCCGGGCGACTCAGCCAGCAGCAGCGTGCGCCCGCCGTGAGTGGCCTGGCCTGCCAGATGGGCGCGCAGCAGGGAAAGCGGATCGTCCGCCCGACGATCGACGGCCACGCGGGGCGGCGGTGGCACGGCGGCCTCCTGCAAGGCCGCACCAAAGGCGGTGGGCAGCACCAGCCGTGGGAATGCGGCGGCTTGCGTGAAGAACTGCTCGTCGGTCAGATAGATTTCTTCCGGCTGCAGGAGGGGGCGCGCCTTTTCGCCACACATCATGCGGTGTCGCTCGCGCGTGTCACGCCAGAACTCGCTGATGGCGCCAGGCACGTCGTGATGCTGGAACAGGAGGGTGTCGGTCGGCAGATAGTCGAACAGCGTCGCCATCGCACCTTCGTCGAAGAACAGCGGCAGGTAATACTCGATGCCGCCGGGCGCGATGCCGTTGGAGACATCCTTGTAGATCGCCACGCGTGAAGCATCGCCTTCAAACAGTTCGCGGAAACGTGCGCGGAAACGGCTGCGCCCGCCCCCGGGAGCATCGTCGATGGGGAACTCACGCGCAGGCAGCATGCGGATTTCCGGCACAGGGTAGAGCGTGCGCTGGGTGTCGGCATCGAAGGTGCGGATGCTCTCGATGTCTGCGTCGAACAGGTCGATGCGGAAGGGTAGCACCGCGCCCATCGGGAACAGATCGATCAAGCCGCCGCGCACACTGTATTCACCCGGGGCGACCACCTGAGTGACATGCTGATAGCCCGCCAGGGTGAGCTGGGCGCGCAGCTTGTCGAGCGCCAGCGTCTCCCCTTTTTTCAGGAAGAAGGTGTGGGCGGCAAGGAAAGCAGGCGGTGCCAGCCGGGTGATGGCGGTGCTGGCGGCGGTGATCAGCACATCACACGCGCCTTGCGAAATGGCATACAGCGTGGCGAGCCGCTCGGAGATCAAGTCCTGGTGCGGCGAGAAGCTGTCGTAAGGCAGGGTTTCCCAGTCGGGCAGCAAATGGACGCGCAGCAGGGGCGCGAACCACTGCACTTCCTCATGCAGCCGCTGGGCATCGAGCGGGCTGGCCGCAACCACCAGCAGCAAACGCCCCGGCAGGCTGGCGGCAATCTGGCGGATGCAAAGGGCATCGGCCGAACCGGCAAGCATGGGCAGGTCTAGACGTTGTCCAGGGGCAAAAGCCTTCAGGGAAGGGAGTGCCGGAAGCAAGGCGGGCAGGGCAGGCATGGGGAGAATGCGATCAGGCAGGGGCAGGGGAAGAAACAGGGCAGGGGCGTGCAAAATGCAGCCCGACATTATCCTGGAAACCGCCACCGCGCGACACACTTCCGCGTGGCTGCCAGGGCGAGCGCATGTATGCCCATCGAACCGCATCCTCCGCTTTCAAGGGTTATCGTATGTACACAGGTATCAATGTTCATTTTATTCAGCAACATGACGTGCGCCTGTCGAACGACCGCCGTCATCCCCGCGCAGGCGGGGATCCAGTGCCGATCCGAGGTGCTCGTAATTTCTGGATTCCCGCCTGCGCGGGAATGATGTGACATTTGTAGTGTGTGCATGCGATTCCCTTGAAGGAGCTGGCGTGTCATTCGTGTGCTTGCCTTGTTATTGGCGGTTGTATGCGGCACAAAAAGCATTTTATGATGTAGCGCATATGAAAGCCCCTTCTTCGCCCCCTTCGTTCTGGCGTGAGCCATTGCGTGTCGCCGGTTTCGGTCTGCTCTATGCCGCGCTGGGCTGGTTGATGTTGACCTATCTGACAGCACCCGGGTTTCTTTCCTTGTTCTGGCCCAATGCGGGGCTGGCCTTGGCGGTGCTGTTGCGTGGCGGGCGACATTACTGGCCGGGCGTGTTTTTCGGCGTGTTTGGCGTGTTTCTGGGTACTCATCACCCCTTTCTGATGGTGCTGATCATTGCCTTGGGCACGACCCTCGGCGCATTGACGGCGCATGCGTGGCTGACCCGGCAGGTGGGGTTTTCAGACGAGATGAAATCCAGTCAGGATTTTCGCCGTCTGCTGGAGGCCGCCGCACTGGGCGCGTTCGTCAAGGCCTTGATTGGTACTGTGGCACTGCTGATCGGCGGCATGACGGCGCTGGCGGCGGTTCCCGTGCATGCCATGCAATGGTGGCAGACGGAATTCCTCGGCATGATGCTGGGCGCGCCGCTCTTTTTGTTCTGGCATCGCGGGCCGGGGTCGCAGGAGTTACGCAGCGGGCGCGGGGTGGAGTCCGTGTTGTGCCTGATCATGGCCTTCATGGCGGGGGAGATTATTTTTCTGGGGGTGGAACACGACATCTTCGGCTGGCTGGGGCATGCTTACTGGATGTTCCTGTTCGTTACCTGGGCGGCCATTCGTCTGGGGCGGCATGCCCTGTCGTTGCTGCTGATGATGGTTGCGCTGCAAGGCATCATGGGGGCGGTGCATGGGGTCGGCTATTTTTCGGATGACTTTGCCCGCACCGGGCTGAACAATTACTGGTGTTTCACAATGGTGCTGGGCAGCGTCGGTTATGCCCTGCTGTTCCTGATGGCAGCGTCGCGCAACAGCGCGCGGCAGATGCAGCGTGAGATGAAGTTTGCTGAAGACATCGTGGCCAGCTTGCCGGGGGCTTTTTTCATGCTCGACAGCGCGGCGCGGCTGGTGCGCTGGAACGAACAACTGCAGGCGGCAACGGGCTATAGCGAGGAAGAGCTGCAGGGCAAGCCGGTGCTGGAACTGGTGCGGGAGGCCGATCGCCCCCTGCTGGCCGGGCAGATTGCACAGGCGCTGCAGGACGGCGAGGGGCGTGCCGAGGCGTTCATGCGCGACAAGAAAGGGGCGAGCTGGCCTTGCCAGTTCAACGGGCGGCGCACAGAGCTGGATGGGCAGACCTACATTGTGGGCATGGGGGAATCCGTCTATGAGCGCAAGCAGGCGGAAGCGGCCTTGCGCGAGAGTGAAACACGCTACCGGCAGTTGTTTGAAAACATCAATGCCAGCGTGACCATTTTTGATCTGAGCTTCACCATCGTGATGGTCAATGAGTGCAATGCGCGCATGCTCAAGCGCACGCCGGATCAAATGGTGGGCGAAACCATCCACACGCTTTACCCGGAGCGGGCGGCGTTCTTTGAGCAGCGTTACCGCGAGATCATTGCCACCCGGCAGGGCGGGATTTTTGAAGATGAATTTCCGCTGCTCGACGGCCTGCACTGTTTCTCGTCCTATGTGCACCCGATGTGTGATGTGACCGGCACGCCGATCGGCTTGCAGGTGATCGCCTTTGACATCAGTGACCGCAAGAATGCGGAGCGGGCGTTGCGCCAGAGCGAGGAGCTGCTGAGCCTGGCACTGGAGAGTACGGGCGATGATGTCTGGGACTGGAATATTGAAAACAATCATATCCAGCACACCGAACGCTGGACGCAGATCATGGGCTATCCGGCCAGCAAGGATCTGCCCTGCTGGGAGGGGATCGTGCACCCGGATGACGCGCAGCGCGCCCAGGTGTGCCGCCAGCAGTTGTTTGACTCGGCGTTCGGCAAGACCACTTTTGAGCTGCGTCTGAAAAACAGCCAGGGCGAGTGGAAGTGGCTGCTCGGACATGGCCTGGTGGTCAGACGTGACGAAAATGGCCGGGCGCTGCGTGCGGTGGGGACGCTGGCCGACATCACTACCCGCAAACTGATGGAGGAAGAACTCCGCAAGAGCGAGCAGATGTGGCGTTTTGCGCTGGAGGGCTCGGGCGATGCCGTGTGGGATTGGAACGTGAAGACCAACGAGATCGTTTCTTCGCCGAATTACAGGGTGTCGCTGGGGTATGCGCCGGATGATGACGAATGGGATGACTGGGCGTCGCGCGTGCATCCGGATGACCGGGAGCTGGCCTGGGAAAATACCAGTGCCTTGCAGGAAGGGCGCATCGCACAAAGCTGCATCGAGTTGCGCGTGCGCTGCAAGGATGGCAGCTACAAATATATGCAGTCGCGCAGCATGGTGGTGGATCGGGATGAACAAGGCCAGGTCTTGCGGGTGGTGGGCACCACCACCGATATCACGCACATCAAGGAACATCAGCAGCAGCTCGAACGCATTGCCCATTTCGATGCGCTGACCGGGCTGCCCAACCGGCTGATGCTGGCCAATCGTTTGCAGCAGGCACTGGCGCAAAGCCAGCGGCGCGGCCAGTGGCTGGCGGTGGTTTATCTTGATCTGGACGGCTTCAAGGCGGTGAATGACCATCATGGCCACAATGTCGGCGATGAGCTGCTGGTGACGGTTTCCCAGCGCATGAAGGTGGCGCTGCGCGAGGGCGACACGCTGGCGCGGATCGGTGGCGATGAATTCATCGCTGTGCTGGTGGATTTCACCCAGCCTGGAGACTGCAAGCCGGTGCTGGATCGTCTGCTCGAAGCCGCCGCGCAGCCGGTGGAGGTTCATCAGCTGACATTGCATGTTTCGGCCAGCCTTGGGGTGTCCTTGTTCCCCGGCGACGGCGGGGATGCCGACGAGCTGATTCGTCATGCCGATCAGGCCATGTACCAGGCCAAGGCCTCGGGCAAAAACCGCTATCACATGTTCGATGCCGAACAGGATGCGGCGGTCAGGCTGAAACACGAAAGCCTTGCGAACATCAGCCGTGGCCTGAAACGTGGTGAATTCGTGCTCTATTACCAGCCCAAGGTGAATATGCGGAGTGGCGCGCTGATCGGGGCGGAAGCCCTGATCCGCTGGCAACATCCGGAACACGGCCTGATGTCACCGGCGCACTTCCTGCCGGTGATTGCAGGGCAGTCCGTCGATATCGAGCTGGGTGAATGGGTGATCGACACGGCCCTGCGGCAGATGGAACTCTGGCGTGCCGAGGGGCTGGTGGTGGCGGTCAGCGTGAATATTTCGACTTACCACCTACAGCAGGAAAATTTTGTAACGCGTCTGAGCGAACTGATGGCCGCACACCCGGAGATCGAGCCTTACCAGCTTGAGCTGGAAATCCTCGAAAGCGGGGCGTTTGACGACATCACTCGGGTGTCTGCGGTGATCCGCGCCTGTCAGGCGATGGGGATGCGTTTTGCACTGGATGATTTTGGCACGGGCTATTCCTCGCTCTCGTACCTCAAGCGGCTGTCGGCCAGTGTGCTGAAGATCGACCAAAGTTTTGTGCGCGACATCCTCGACGACCCGGACGACCTGACGCTCGTCGATGGCATCGTCAGCCTGGCGCAATCCTTCCACCGTGAAGTGATCGCCGAAGGGGTCGAAAGCCTGGCGCATGGCGAGCTGCTGTTGCGTCTGGGCTGCGAGCAGGCACAAGGCTATGGCATCGCCATGCCGATGGCCGCCGCACAACTACCCGGCTGGGTCGCCCATTGGCACAAAAACGGGATCTGGCAGCGCTGGCAGGGGGTGGTAACGAATAAAAACAGCCGTGTGCCGCTGTTTGCTGAAGTGCGCCACCGTCAATGGGTGCGCGACATCGAACGCTTGCTGGCGGGCGATGAGGTGCTCCGTCTGCCCGAGCACGGCGGGCATTGCCAGCTTTCCATCTGGCTGGATGAAGCGGGGGCGGGGGCTGGGCAGTCCGGGAACGGCGTGGATTATTCTCGCGCAACGGCGGTGCATGAGCGGCTGCATGCGTTGGGCAATGCGCTGATGGCCGCCCATGCCGCCGGGCGCATCGCCGAAGCCCGCGAGCAACAAACCGAGCTGCTGGGCCTGCATGACGAACTGGTCGGTCTGCTACGCCGGATGACCCAGCATCCGGCAGCGTGATGTGTGATGTCAGCGTGAAATACGGAACCTCACGGAACCCTCGCCCGTGCGGGGTTGTCAATGGCCGGGTGTAAACTCCGTCCGTGAACTTTCGTTGCTGGAGACGGTTGCGTGCCCCCTTTAGTTTCTTCCTGGCGTTTCCTTCTGCTCGGCAATCTGTTGCTGGCTGCGGGGTATGCGTGTCTGGCCAAACTGGTGATGATGTTGCTGGGGGGGCACAGTTCGGTTGCGCTGGTCTGGCCTTCCAGTGGCGTGGCACTGGCGGTGTTGCTGCTGGGCGGGCGCAGGTATGCTCCCGGCGTGTTTCTGGGGGCTTGGCTGGCCTGTGGGTGGACCAGCCAGAATTCGTTGTGGGTTTGTCTGCTGATTTCCCTCGGGGCGTTGCTCGAGGTGCTGGCCATCCATGAATGGCTGCTGACGCGCCCGGATTTTTCGCTGAAGTTTGACCGTTTGCGGCATTTTCGCCTGCTGATTCAGGCGGCTATTCCCGCTGCGGCGGTGGCGGCCTTTATCGGGGCGACCAGTCTGTTGCTGGGGGGAGCCCTGCCCGTGCAGGATTACGGGCTCAAGCTGTTGCACTGGTGGCAGGGTGATTGGCTGGGCTTGTTGCTGGCCACGCCGATGCTGCTGGTCTGGCGTCGCCCGCCCTGGCGGCGCTGGTTACGGGCGGGTGGCTGGCATGTGGCGGAGTTTGTGGCTTTTGTTATTTTTCTGGTACTCATCGGCCAGATTGTCTACGTCGGCTGGTGGAGCGAGACTTTCGGTCTGGTGGCGCAGTCGTACTGGACCTTGTTGCTGCTGATCTGGGGGGCGACGCGCTTCGGACGGCATGGGGTTTTGCTGATGCTGCTGGTCAGCGCCATTCAGGGCTTGCTGGGCGTGGGGTTGGGGCAGGGGTTTTTTGCGGCTGACCTGGAGCGTACCGGGCTGGAAAACCTGTGGCTCTCTTTTGCTTTGGCAAACTGCGTGGGGGTCGCGCTCAGCCTGGCGATGCATGAGCGGGAGGGCGTCGAACGAGCTTTGCGTGCAGAGGCCGAGTTTACCGAGAGCATCATCCATAGCCTGCCGGGCTTGTTTTATCTGCTCGATGAGCACGGTTGCCTGATTCGTTCGAACCAGCATCTGCAGGAAGATTGTGGCTGTCCGGCCGAGCGGCTGGTTGGCTTGCCGGTGCTGGAGCTGGTGATCCCCGAGGATCGCGGCACGGATGCGGTGGGCATCCATCAGGCGTTTGAAACCGGCGAGGGGCAGGGCGAGGGGCGTGTGCAGCGACCCGATGGGCGGCTGGTTCCTTATTCGTTTTACAGTCGGCGTTGCGTGCTGGGTGGAGAAACCCGCGTGCTGGGCGTGGCGCATGATGTTTCCGAGCGCAAGCGCATGGAAGATGCCTTGCGCGCCAATGAGCAGCTGCTCAAGCTGGCGATCGAGGGCAGTGGTGATGCGGTGTGGGACTGGGATGTGACCAACCGCAAGGTGACGCACAATTCACGCTGGAACACGCTGCTGGGCTATGACATTGACGAGGGCGATGCGGCCATCGGCACCTGGCAGGCGCTGACGCATCCGGATGATCTGGGTATCCACTACGCCAACCGGGACGCGCTGTTTGACGGCAGCACCCAGTCCACCGCGATAGAAACCCGGATGCGCTGCAAGGATGGCAGCTGGAAGTGGTTTTTGACGCGGGGCATGGTGGTCAGCCGCGATAAATCGGGTCGTCCTGCGCGGATCGTGGGCACCAATGCCGACATTACTTCGTTCAAAGAGCATCAGCGGCAACTGGAACATATCGCCCATTACGATGCGCTGACCGGTATGCCCAACCGCCTGCTGCTTGGCGCGCGTCTGCAGCAGGCGATGCAGGACAGCCAGCGGCGGGGCACGTCGATTGCCGTGGCGTATCTTGATCTCGACGGCTTCAAGGCGGTGAATGACCAGAATGGCCATGATGCCGGGGATACCTTGCTGGTTCAGTTGGCCCAGCGCATCAAATCGGCCTTGCGCGACTGCGACACGCTGGCGCGCATCGGCGGCGATGAGTTTGTCGCTGTGGTGGCGGATCTTGAGCGACCCGAAGCCTGCGAGGTGCTGCTGGAGCGTCTGCTGGTGGCGGCTGCAGCGCCGGTCTGGGTGGCGGGGCGCGAGCTGAAGGTATCGGCTAGCGTGGGGGTGAGTTTTTATCCCCGGGATGGCGATGAGGCCGATTTGTTATTGCGTCAGGCCGATCAGGCCATGTATCAGGCCAAGCAGTCCGGGCGTAATCGTTTCCACCTCTTTGATAGCGCGCAGGATGCGGCGGTGCGGATCCGTCATGAGTCGGTTCAGCATATCCGCCAGGCACTTAACCGGCATGAGTTTGAACTGTACTATCAGCCCAAGGTGCATATGCGTAGCGGTAAACTGGTCGGGGTGGAGGCGTTGATCCGCTGGCATCATCCTGAACGGGGCTTGTTGTCACCGGCGGCATTTCTGCCGCTGATCGAGGAGCAGGCGATTGCGGTCGAGCTGGGGGTGTGGGTGATCGAAGCCGCGCTCGGGCAGATGGAACGCTGGCTCGATCAGGGGCTGGAAATTGCCGTCAGTGTGAATGTCGGCGCGCAGCATTTGCAGCAAAAGGATTTTGTCGCCAGTCTGGGGCAGTTTCTGGCCGCCCATCCCCGGGTGTCACCGTCCAGCCTGGAACTGGAGGTGCTCGAAACCAGTGCATTTGAAGATGTGGCGCGGGTTTCCGAGGTGATCCGGGTTTGTCAGGCGCTGGGCGTGCGGTTTGCGCTGGATGACTTCGGGACGGGCTATTCGTCGCTGACCTATCTCCGACGACTGCCCGCCGAAACCTTGAAAATCGATCAGAGCTTTGTGCGCGACATGCTGGAAGATCCGGACGACATGGCGATCGTCGAAGGGGTGATCGGGCTGGGTAACGCCTTTCATCGCACCCTGGTGGCCGAGGGCGTTGAGACGGTGGCACAGGGCGTGGCGTTACTGCGGCTGGGCTGTGAAGTGGCGCAAGGCTATGCGATTGCTCGGCCGATGCCAGCGGCTGCGCTGGTCGCCTGGTTGCCCGTCTGGCGGCCAGATGCCCGCTGGAGCGCGGGATAAATCCCTGGCTCCGGCGGTCGTAATGGCATCATTCCGTCATCCCGTGTTACGGTTTTGCGATAGACGGGGGTGCTGCAGTTGGTGGCTGTTTACTTCTTCGCTGCGGCAGCCTTGGCCTTGGCGGCATCGGATTCTGCCTTGTGCTGGGCGATGATTTCTTTCATGGCGGCCTTGTCGTTTTGCGGCGTGACGGCTTCACCGACAGCCGGCGCTTTGACGGCGGCAGGTGCAGCAGCAGGAGCAGCAGCAGGAGCAGCAGCCGCAGCAGGCTTGGCTGCATCGGCAGCAAAGGCGGGGGTGGTCAGGGCGGCAGCGAGAAGCAGGGTGAGCAGCTTGTTCATGAGGATTCCTGTTTTTGTAGGAGGAAAAACCGGCGTTTGAGCCCGGCGGGAAAAGACCAGTGAAGCCGGGCGATTATAAAACCCGCTGCGCTGATGGTGTGCGGTGTCGTTGATATTTCCTGCTTCAGACGCTCTCGCGCAGTTCCAGAAATCGTTCGCCGGTGACGTGGATGAAAATGCCTTCGCAGCTGGCGGTCAGTACGCCATTGGCGCGGATTTCTCCGACCATGACGTTGCGCCGACCGCGTACTTCCTTGACCCGGCCGGTCAGTTCCAGCGCGGTGTTGAGCGGGGTGGGCAGGTGGAAGCGCACGTTGATGGCGCCGGTGACCCCCGGCTGGCCGGTCATGATCTGGGCGATGCCGAGAAAGTGGTCGAACAGGGCGCAGACAAAGCCGCCATGCACCGTGCCGGGCGGGCCTTCGTAGGCCCAGCCGAGGTTGGCGTGGCCGTGGCCGGTTTCGCCATCCACCCAGACCACGAAGGGCGGGGCGAGCGGGTTGCTTTTGCCGTCCAGCGGGCTGAGTTCATAGCTGAGGCTGCCCCAGGTGCCGTAGCGGCCACGGCCCTGGTCGGCCTGTTCGTAGGCTTTGCGCCCCATCAGCCGGGGTGTCTGGTTGAGGCGGTCTGTCTGCTGACGCAGGGCGGCAGCGGCGGCGCGCAGGGTGGCTGCGTCGCTGGTGGTGGTGACCAGGCTGGCCGTGAGTTGCCGGATTGCTTCGGCCAGTTCGCGCCGGGCGGCCCATTCGTCATTGAGCGGGGTTTTGATTTCGGCGGAGCGGAAGGGGTTCAGGATGCTGTTTTCTTCGGGGAGCGGGGTCGTCATGCGGTCATTCCTGCGGCAGCAAAGCCGCTATTTTTGCATGCGGGTCTGCACCCTGACGAACTGAAATAAAATCGCGTTTTCTGTGGCGGGTGGCATGAAGATGAATTTATCCATGAGCAAGCGGTGGGTGCTGGCGCGCGCGCTGGTTGCGGGCGGGGCGGCTTTTTTGCTGCAAGCCGCGTGGGCGGGGGAATCTGTCCATCATCTGGGCATGCGTTTCGTCGATATCCCGGCGGGACGGTTTGACATGGGGGCGTGCAAGTTCGCGCCGGGGCAGGCAGCTTGTTCGTCGGGAGCGGCCACCGATCCGGATGCTTACGCCGATGAAACGCCGCAGCATCCGGTGACGCTGAAGGCGTTTCAGATGGGGCGCACCGAGGTGACGCTCGGGCAGTTCCGGCGGTTTGCCGAGGAAAGCGGTCAGGCGGCTTTGCTTGATGCGAAGTTTCGTCGCGCGAACGAAGGGCAGGGCGATAGCACCCCCGTGGTGCAGGTAAGCTGGGAAGATGCACAGGCGTTCATGGCCTGGCTCAATCGCAGCAAGCCTGCACAGGATCGGGCGGTGTACCGTTTGCCCAGCGAGGCGGAATGGGAATACGCCGCACGCGGCGGCACGAAGGCGCGATATTACTTTGGTGATGCGGTGAATAAAGGATTCGGGCAGTTTGCCTGGTATGACAAGAACGCCGGCAACCGTCAGCGGGTGGTGGGCGGCAAGAAGCCGAATGGCTATGGCCTCTATGACATGCTCGGCAATGTCTGGGAATGGACGGAAGACTGCTGGAACGCGGGGTATGCCGCTGCGCCCGCCGATGGCCGTGCCTGGCTGCAAGGCGATTGTGCACGGCGTGTGGTGCGCGGTGGTTCGTGGTTTGATGTGCCGCCGTATTTGCGGGTGACGGTGCGCTTTGGCGATCGCGCCACACGGCGCATCAATTATGTCGGCTTCCGGGTGGTGCGCGTGCCCTTGCCGTGAGGCGTCGCGGTGGCTCAGTTGGGTATGCTGGGCGGTGCCGGTTCCAGCCAGCTCATCCCCGGCAAATGCTGCAGCCATTGCCCCAGGCCGGTGTCGTGAGCCATGACAAAGAACAGCAGTGAGGCGAGCAGGAGGTTTTTGATGCCCACATAGGCGGCCATGTCGGCCCATTGGGCGGGGCGGAAGTGGCGCGCCCACCAAGCGCCTTCGCGCACCACAGGTTTGACTTTCATGCGGACGGCGACTTCGTAAAGGCTCCAGGCCAGCCACCAGCCGAGGATCGGTGGATGATCGAGCCGACCGGCCGCCCCCAGGAGCCAGGCCCAGGTGGTGAGTGCGGCCAGCAGCAGACCGATGAGGTTGTAGAGGAGGTCTTCCTTGACGACGCTGCCGCGCCACGGGAAGAGATCGATCAGCTCCGCGCCCATCCAGGCGGCGACACTCAGGCGTACCACAGGTATAGCTGGCGTCGGCGGTGTTGGCAGCGTGTGGTTAGCCTGAGCCAGCGGCAGGATGGGGATGAAATAGCCATTCGCGCCGGTGGGCGTGAGCGGTTGCCCGGTTTTGCCCCGTTGCTTGCGCTCTTTGGCGAGTGGCGGGCAGGCGTGGTCGTCGTAGTAGAGAATCATGCAGTCCAGACACAGCAGACATTCGCGCGGATCGATTTGCCCGCTCTTGCGGTCGATGGCTTGTGATTCACAGCCCACCGCGCAGGCTTTGCAGGGGCCACATTCATTCTTGCGCTTGAGCCCCCACCAGCGGAAGGTGGAGGGAATCGCGAGGCTTGCCCCCAGCGGGCAGAGGTATTTGCAGAAGGGGCGTTCGGTGAAGAGCGAGGCCAGGATCAGCAGCGTCCAGAGCAGGACGTAAGGCCAGCTCCGGTTCCAGACACCGACGAGGAAGGTGGTTTTGAAAGGTTCGATTTCAGCGAGTTGTTCGGCCAGTTCCAGCGAGTGGAAGGAGGCGGCGAACAGGCCGAGGAATACGGCGTATTTAAGCCACTTCAGCGCGTCATGCAGGGCAACGGGCAATTCCTTCTGCCAGCGTTTGAGCCCGAGTTTGCCGGCGATCTTGTAGAGCAGTTCGGTCATCGTGCCGTAGGGACACATCCAGCCGCAGAACATGCCGCGCCCCCAGAAAAACACGGTGATGATGATGAACCACCAGAACAGGAAAATGAACGGGTCGGAAAGGAATAGCGGCCATTCCCATTTGAACAGCAGGGCGTGGAGCAGGGTCAGCACCTGGGTGATCGAGGGTTGCGCCATCAGGAAGAATCCTGCGTAACCGATGGCGATCAGCCACAGGGTGTATTTGGGGAGGTTTACCCAGCGGCTGTCCTTGTGTGAGGCGCGGCGGATCAGCGGATCGCGCAGGGCGTAGAGCGTGCCGCCGCCGAGCAGGAACAGCAGGAAGCCTGCGATTTCCAGCGGGCGGCTTTTCCAGATACGCAGCCAGGTTGGGTCGGGCGGCGTGTAGCTGGGGCGGCCGCCTTGCAGGTAGTGGCCGGGTAGCCAGTAGGTCTTTTCAAAGTTGGTGAATATGGGTTGCCGGGTTTTGGGGTCGGGCTTGCTGCCGCGAAAGATCAGCCGCCAGGGGTAGGCGGCTGAAAAGTTGGGGCTACGCAGAATGAAAATGGCGGCTTCGGAGTAGGGCGGGGCATGGGGCGCATGAAGGCTGTCGAGCACCAGTGAGTCGATGTCGCGGAAGGTGAAGGAGTCCATGTCCTGACCGATGAGGATGCGGTCGAAAATGCCGCCATGTACGAAGCCCACGCCCTTGAAGGATTCCGTGCCGTTGCCGATCACGGCAATGGCGTGTTCGTCTGGCTTGAGGCGCGCCATGAGGTTTTCGTAACCTTCTTCGCCGAGCAGGCTGCGGCCGATGTCCGGGGTGTTCAGGTCGCCGAAATACAGGTCCATGTAGGGTCGCCCCGTGCTGGGCAGCCCCACGGCAGCCGGTTCCACGGTCAGCCGCTGGAGGCTGCCTTCGGCAACCAGGGTAGGCCAGTCTTTGAGTTGAGACGTGGCGGGAGCCAGGCGGGCGGGTGGCCGTTCCAGGCTTTTGAGGATGCCGACTTGTTTGGCAATGGCGATGCCGGAATGCAGTACCACCTGATTTTCGGCGATCACGGTGACGGTTGCGCCGCTGATGGCATCGAGGCCGATGACGCCTTCGTTCGGGCGGGATTCACCGATTTCAATCTTGTCGCCGACGTATTTGCCGACGTACTGGTTGATGAAGTGGATCAGCACGCTTTCGGGGATGCCCGAGAGCAGCAGTGGCTCGGCGTGCTTGAGGATGCGGATGCCGGTGAGGTTGCCTTGCAGATTCATGCCGATCAGCGTGATCAGCGGTTTGCCGGAATAGCCGGGGATATCGACGATGTCGGTGGAGAGAAAAACGTAGCCGATCAGCTGGCGTTGCGCGCTGCTGGGCGGGCTGCCGGGGAGGGTGCCAGGAGGGCTGCTGTAGGCCTCGACATAAGGTGGCTTGCCCATGCGCGGGGAGAATTGCTGGGCGCCAGGCATGACCTCCGCGCAGGGGGCGTGGGCGCAGAGGTCCGGGTCGCTGAAGAGCTGTTCCGGCAGGGCGCGATCAAAACTGCTGGCGTGAGCCGGCAGGCCTGCAAGGAGCAGGATGGACAGCAGGCACAGCATGTATATGGCCATTGCGTTGCCAGGCGTGCCGTGGCCGGTGAGCTTCATGGGGATGGACGGTGGGAGTTCAGCCGACGCGCATTGCGGATCAAGCGGTTATTTGTTGAGCTGGCGCATGGCCTGTTCGAGGCCGTCGAGGGTGAGCGGAAACATGCGCCCGCCCATCAGGTTGTGGATGAGCTGGATGGAGTGGCGGTAGTCCCAGAGTCGTTGTGGCTCCGGGTTGAGCCAGGCGGCATGCGGATAACGCTCCAGCAAGCGTCCCAGCCAGACAGCCCCCGGCTCTTCGTTCATGTATTCGATGTTGCCCCCCGGCTGGACGATTTCGTAGGGGCTCATCGTGGCATCACCAACGAGGATCAGTTTGTAGTCGTCGCCATATTTGTGCAGCACATCGAGCAGCGGGTAACGCTCGGTCTTGCGTCGCTGGTTGTCTTTCCAGACGTAATCGTAGATGCAGTTGTGGAAGTAGTAATATTCCAGGTGCTTGAATTCGCTGCGCGCGGCGGAGAACAGTTCTTCGCACAAACGGATGTGGTCATCCATCGAGCCGCCGACATCAAGGAATAACAGGACTTTGACCTTGTTGTGCCGTTCTGGGCGCATTTTCAGGTCGAGCCAGCCAGCATTCTGCGCCGTGCCCCGGATGGTGCCGTCCAGATCGAGTTCTTCGGCGGCTCCTTCGCGGGCAAAGCGGCGCAGGCGGCGCAGGGCGACCTTGATGTTGCGTGTGCCCAGGTCGACAGAATCGTCGAGGTTACGGTAGCTGCGTTCTTCCCAGACCTTGATGGCGGTGCGGTTGCCCGCCGAGGGGCCGCCGATGCGGATCCCTTCGGGGTGGTAGCCGCCATGCCCAAAGGGCGAACTGCCGCCGGTGCCGATCCATTTGTTGCCGCCTTCGTGACGTTCCTTCTGCTCGGCCAGCCGCTCCTTGAACTGCTCCATGAGCTTGTCCCAGCCGAGTTTTTCGAGCTGTGCTTTTTCTTCAGGCGTGAGATGCTTTTGCATCATCTGGCGCAGCCAGTCTTCAGGAATGTCGGCTTCAAGGCCGGGGATTTCCGTCACACCATGAAAATAACTGCCAAAGGCGCGGTCGAACTTGTCGTAGTTCGACTCGTCCTTGATGAGGCAGGTGCGCGCGAGCACATAGAAATCGTCGAGGCTGTGCCCGGCCAGACGTTGCTGGAGGGCTTCGAGCAGGGTCAGAAATTCGCGCGTCGATACAGGTAGCCGGGCCGCTTTGAGGTGCAGGAAAAAATCGATCAGCATGTTTCGTGACAGGGAGGCACTGCCGCTTGGTCAGTCGGGCAAACGGGGCAGTGGGGTGGCTTCGTGTGTGTCGTGAGCATCTGCATGAGACGTGTCCGGCGATGCCGTGGGTTCGGCTGCGTCGGGGTGTTCAGGTGCGCTGACAGGTGCGTTGGCAGGTGACATTTCGGCGTTGATTTCAGGAGCCAGCGTCGCCGGGTTGGCGGACGAGCCGGGTTGATCTTCCGTCGCGTAGAGGATGGCGCGGTTGCGGCCTTCGTGTTTGGCAATGTAGAGTGCCTTGTCGGCATTGTTGGTGAGTTCGTCCGTGGTGGCGCCGTGCATCGGGTAGATGGCAATGCCGATCGAGAGGGTCGTGCCGATCATCGAGTCGCCAAACGGGATTTTGGTCGCGGCAAATTTTTCGCGCAGCGTGTTGGCGCGGTCGATGGCCGTGGCGGTCGGCATCTTGGGCAGCATCAGCATGAATTCTTCACCGCCGTAACGGCAGGCGACGTCACCTTCGCGGGCATGATCCTGCATGATTTTGGCGAAGGTCTTGAGGACTTCGTCACCGGCCAGATGGCCGTAGGTGTCGTTGATTTTCTTGAAGAAGTCCAGGTCGAGCAGGATCACGCAGAGCTGATAGCTTTCACGCTTGGCGCGTGACAGTTCGCGCTTCAGGGTTTCGTCGAGATAACGGCGGTTATGCAGCCCCGTCAGCGGGTCACGCACGGCCTGTTCCTGCAGTTTTTCCTGGAGTTTCTTGATTTCATCGAATTGTTCACGCAGGTCGGTATTGGCCTTGGTGAGGGCAATTTCCATTTGTTTGCGTTCGGTGATTTCCTGGGTGACCACCGCAAACTTGCCCGGCGCGGGGCTGTAGGCATCGGTGGCAAACCAACGGCAGGTTTTTTGCGAGAACTTTTCAAAACGCTGGGGCTGGCCGCTCTTGGCGACTGCGCCGAATTGTTCGAGCCAGCCGTCGTCGCTATCCTGCAGCACTTCCTTGGCGCGTTTGCCGAGCAGCTTTTCACGTGGCATGCCGGAAACTTTTTCAAAGGCAGGGTTCACTTCGAGGAAGCGGTAATCGATCGGCGTGCCGTCGGTGTCGCAGACGATCTCGTTGAGTGCGAAACCATTGTCCATCGAGGTGAACAGGCCACGGTAACGCTCTTCGTTGGCGCGAAGCTGTTCTTGCAGGGCGGTCTGGCGTTGACGTTCGATGCGAAGTGCGTACTGGGTGCGCGCCAGACGCCAGGAAACGAAGATAAACAGGAGGACGAGTAACGCGCCAACGCCGCCGATGAGCCCCATGATCTTGTAATCAAATGCAGGGGTTTCTTTCTTGGGGGGTGGGGGTGCCGGGTTGAAGAGGAAGGTATTGAGTTCCGGGGTTTTGTCGATTTTGCCGAGGCTGGTGTAGGTCGCGCCGATCTTCTGCCAGCGATCGGGGGTCTGGGTGCCGATGCTGATGTAGTCGACGCCGATGAGTTTGGCGATCTGGCTGGCCTGATGCATCAGAAACTCGCGGTCGCGACGTTGCGAGTATTTGCTGCGGATGAGCTCGGCGATTTCTTCCTGGTGCGCCAGGGCATATTTCCAGCCACGCAGGCTGGCTTCGCGGAAGGCGCGCACCCGGTCGCCTTGCTCGTTGACCATGTTTTCCGAGGTGAACAGGTTGTCACCATAAAAATCAATGCCGTCTTTTTCAGGGGCATCGGTCTGGTAGGCGAAACCGGCTTGATCCAGTAACCGGGTTTCGTTCAGCAGGGAGCCTGACATGGCTTCGACCTTGCCTTTGATGAGATCTTGCGGGTCGTAGCTGGGTTCGACGCGGGTGATGCGGTTCAGCAAGTTTTGTTTTTTCAGCAGCGCCGCAATTTCTTCGGCTTGCATGTCCAGCATGACGCGTTTGCCGGCTAGTCCCTGTATGTTCTGGTTTTTGCCACGCGCCCGGCTGATGAGTACCATCGGCGAGTGCTGGAAAATCGTGGCCAGTGAAACGACGGGGCGACCCGCCGCGCGGGCGAGCAGCAGGTTGCTGTCGGAAATGCCGAATTCGGCTTTGCCGGAGATGACATCAATGACGGGATCCACCCCGATGCGGGATTCGACGAGGCTGACATCCAGCCCGGCCTGCTTGTAATAGCCCTGCGCGATGGCCGCGTAGTAGCCGGCAAAGCCGAACTGGTGATAGGAATTGAGCTGCAGGGTGACCTTGTCCAGCGCGCTGGCCGGCAGGGCAATCAGCGCAGTGAGCAGCAGCAGGAGTTTGGTCAGGGTGGACGTTTTCATTATCTGTGGTTCCTCGCCATGAAGAGCAGACGTTCAAACAGATGGACATCCTGCTCGTTTTTGAGCAGGGCGCCGTGGAGTGGAGGGACAGCTGTTTTTTGATCTTTGCTACGCAGTGCCTCGGGGGGGATGTCTTCGGCCAGCAGCAGTTTGAGCCAGTCGATCAGCTCGGAGGTCGAGGGTTTTTTCTTGAGGCCGGGGATCTCGCGCAACTCGAAGAAGACTTCCAGTGCCTCGCGCAGCAACGCCTGTTTGATGCCGGGAAAGTGCACATCGACGATGCTCTGCATGGTTTCTTTGTCGGGAAACTTGATGTAGTGGAAGAAACAGCGGCGCAGGAAGGCATCGGGCAATTCCTTCTCGTTGTTCGAGGTGATGAAGATCAGGGGGCGCTGGCGTGCCTTGATCAGCTGGCGTGTTTCGTAGACATGGAATTCCATGCGGTCCAGCTCGCGCAGGAGGTCGTTGGGGAATTCAATGTCGGCCTTGTCGATTTCGTCGATCAGGATGATGCAGGGACGCTCTGCCTCGAAGGCCTGCCACAGCACGCCTTTGACGATGTAGTTGCCGATGTCATGCACTCGCGCGCCGGCATCGCCGCCCAGCTGCGAGTCGCGCAGGCGTGAGACGGCATCGTATTCGTACAGACCCTGCTGTGCCTTGGTCGTGGATTTGATGTGCCATTGCAGGAGCGGCATGTCGAGCGCGGCGGCGACTTCTTCGGCCAGCATGGTTTTGCCGGTGCCGGGTTCGCCCTTGATCAGCAGGGGGCGTTGCAGGGCGATGGCCGCATTGACGGCGAGTTTGAGGTCGGGGGTGGCGATGTAGTTGGAGCTGCCGGTGAAACGCATGGACTAGTACCCTGAATATCAATGGAAAAAATAAGAATCGTCCATTCTACCTGTTGCTTTCTAGATTTTGCGGCGCATACATTCCAGGTAGGCCGCGCCATCGGGCGGCTGCGCTTCACGCTGGGCACGCCAGAGGGTTTCGCCCAGGCATTCGAGAATCTCGTGCAATGCGGCGTGGCGTTCGCCGTGGCGTTGTTGCAGGCGCTCGGCCATGGCGCGGATGCCGGGGGGCTGGTCGATGGAGAGTTGTTCTTCGATGGCCAGATGCAGCGAGAGGTGCAGGAAAGGGTTGCTTTCGCCCTGTTCGGGTGTCCATTCGCGTGCCAGAAGTTCATCCAGGTCATCGCCGGGTGCGCCGAGCAGGCTGTGATACTCCGGGTGCAGGCGAACGAGGTCGGTGGCGATGATTTCCATCGGTGTCATGGGACGGTTTTGTAGCTGTTTGTGCCAGGCGTCGACAAAGAAGCGGCGCGCCTGGTCACGCGAGGGATTGAACATGGCGGGAGCCTTTAGAGCAGTTTGTCGGGGTAGTCACACAGGTCGTTGATGAGGCAGCGTCCACATTCAGGCTTGCGTGCCTTGCAGCAGTAGCGGCCATGCAGGATCAGCCAGTGGTGGGCATCCAGCAGAAATTCGGGCGGGACGGATTCTAGCAGCCCGGCTTCCACGGCTTTCACGTCCTTGCCGCGCGCCAGCCCTGTGCGGTTGGCGACGCGGAAAATGTGGGTATCGACGGCGATCACTGGCTCGCGAAAGATTGTGTTGAGAATGACATTGGCAGTTTTGTGGCCAACGCCGGGCAGCGCTTCGAGCGCGGCGCCATCATGGGGGACTTCACCCTGATGGCGTTCGAGGAGCAGGCGGGACAGGCCGATGACGTTTTTGGCTTTGGTTTTATAGAGGCCAATCGTGGAGAGCGCCTCGCGTAGCCGCTCTTCACCGAGTGCCAGCATGGCGGACGGGCTGGCTGCCTGTTTGAAAAGTGGGCGTGTGACCAGGTTGACGCTTTTGTCGGTGGCTTGTGCCGAAAGTACCACGGCGACCAGGAGCTGGTAGGGCGTGGCGTATTCCAGTTCGGTTTGCGGCTGTGGGTTGGCTGCACGCAAGCGGGTGAATATCTCGGCGCGGTGCAAGCGGGTGGCTGGGGCGGCGGATTTTCGCTTCATGGGTCGAGTATACTTTTCCATACCCTGTTTGTAAGGACGTCATGATGGATTGGTTCAGAAACCTGAGTATCCGCTGGAAGTTTCAGCTGGCTTTCTTTGTGGTGACGATGGTGACGACCATCTTCAATCGCTGGCTGGGCTCTTATGAGCTGGAAAAAATGATCGACATCGCGCGGGTAGGCGGTGCGTCTGCGGAGGTCATCACGCGGCTGGCGGAAGACCGGATGGCGTATATCTACAACTCTTTCTGGGAATCCGGGCTTGAGTTTGCCGTGCAGTTTGTGGTGATCGGCCTGATTGCGAATGTGTTCGTGCGGCCGATCCAGGAGCTTTGCAACGCGCTGGAAGCGGTTGAAAAGGGCGATCTGACCAAGGGAGTGGTGCATACGCAGCGCGATGAGATCGGCGTGTTGCAGCGTGTTTTCAACGATGTGCTGGGCAAGCTCAACCGTATCCTGGGTGAGGTGGATCAGAGCAGCAAACAGATGGGGCAGTCGGCTTTCCAGATTGCGACCATCGCCAAGAGTATTGCCGAGGTCAGCCGTCAGGAAGAAAGTCGTTCCGAAGAGGTGGTGCGGGCGACCGAGGAGCTCAATGCGATTGCGGTTGAGGCGCGCGATCTGGCGCAAAGCGCGGCGGAGCAAACGCGAAATGCGGAGCAGGAAGGCCGGGGGGCGATCGGGACGGTGCGGCGTAACATCGAGGAGATGGATGCGACGGTCACCGAGGTGAATCGTGTTTCCGACGAGATTTTTCAACTGGCGGAAGTGGCCGGGCAGATTACCAGCATCATCGATTCGATCAAGGAAATTTCGGCGCAGACCAATCTGCTGGCGCTCAATGCCGCTATCGAGGCCGCGCGGGCGGGCGAGCAGGGGCGCGGGTTTGCGGTGGTCGCCGATGAGGTTCGCAAGCTGGCGGATCGAACCACGCAATCCGCTTCGGGTGTGACCGTGATCGTCGATACCCTGGCCGGCCGTGTTGATGCGGTGCGTTCAGCGATCGGCGCGGTGATCGACAAGGTGCATGCAGGGCAGCGCGTGGCCGCAGAATCCGCACGGGTGATCGAATCCATGGCGCATGAGGTGAGCGAAGCGGCTTTGGCGAATGACCAGATTGCCGATGCCAGCCGTCGCCAGCTCGATCAGTTCAGCCAGATGCAGGGTTCGCTGGAGCGGCTGTTTGCCACGCTGGCCGAGAGTTCCACCAAGGTGGAAACCACCGCGCATATTGGCGATGATTTGCACCGGGTGACCGGCCGCATGACCGACCTGATGTCCGGCTTTGTCATCCAGGAGGAGTTGGTTCGTACCTTCTACAAGACTTCAAACGATAAGCGTGAGCATCCGCGCCTTGAATACGGCATGCTCACGGAGGTGATGCAGGGGGATGGGAGCGGTGGCCAGGAGGCACTGGCGGTGGATTTCAGCCTGACGGGGGTGCGCCTGTCGCTGGCGCATGCGCTCAAGCCTGATGCGGCGTTGAGCCTGCGCCTGTGGCCGCCTGCTGCGGATATTCAGGTTTATCAGCAGCAAAAGCCGATCGAAATCGCGGCGCGTATTGCCTGGCAGCGGGTTGAAAACGGCAAGCCCATGGCGGGTTTGGCGTTTATCAATGTGACGGATGCCCAGCGCAATCGTTTGCGCGAGTGTTTCGATTACTTCAGCAAGTCGGCGGAGTATGTTCGCTGAGGCTTCACTGCGGTTTCAGGCGGTTGCCCCGGTGGTGGGCGTGGCGGCGATGATGGCCTGCTGGCGCGCTTTTTCCGCTTTTTCTTGTGTACGGGCATCTGACCAGTTGCGTGCGGCAATCAGAAAGGCCAGTGTGAAGAAGGCTCCTGGCGGCAGGATGGCGACCAGAAAGCCCGGGTAGTCGGCAGGGAGGGCCTGAATGCCGTGCGCGCCGGGGATGACCATTTCGATCCCCGCGAATAGCGTGCCGCTGCCCACCAGTTCGCGGATTGCCCCGAGTGCCAGCAGAACCAGGGTTAGCCCCAGTCCCATCATGGCACCATCCAGCGTGGAGGCCAGCGGCGGATTTTTTGCGGCATAGGCTTCAACGCGTGCCAGTACGATGCAGTTGGTGACAATCAGCGGGATGAAAATGCCCAGTACCTGATACAGGCTGTGCAGCCAGGCATTCATCGCCAGATCGACACCGGTGACCAGCGCGGCAATCACCAGGATGAACACCGGGATGCGGATTTCGTAGGGGATGAAGCCGCGCAACAGCGAGACGACGCCGCTGGATAGAGCCATCACGAGGATGGTGGCTATCCCCAGCCCCAGGGCATTGACCACGCTGTTGCTCATGGCCAGCAGCGGGCACATTCCCAGTAACTGGATGAGGCCGGGGTTTTGCTTCCACAGGGCGTTGAAGGTGATGTCGCGGTAGCTCATGAGGCTTTTTCCGGTGCGGCGAGGATCGAAGGGGCATCAAATAGCCGCTGCTGCGGCTGACCCACCCATTGCACGGCACGCGCTACTGCCTGTGTGACTGCGCGGGCACTGATGGTTGCACCGCTGCGCTGCGCGAAATGGCCGCCATCTTTTTTGACCCGCCACTGTTCGGCGGGCAGGCGGGCGTAGCTTTGGCCGTCAAACTGGTGGATCCACGGTTGTTCCTTGTTCTTGTCCTTGCGTGGGTCGATGTAGTCCCCCAGCCCCGGCGTTTCTTTGTGTTCGGTGACGCGCACGGCGATGAGTTCGCCATGTGGCTGGCCGGCGCGTACCGCCAGCAGCAAGCCGATATGACCGCTGTAACCATCGGCGGCGGCGGCTTCAAAAACCAGGGCGACGGGGGTGCCTGACTTGCGCGCGCGATAGAGCCGGGTTGGGTGATCGAGCCCAAGTGCTGGCGTGGCGGGTAATTCGATGACATCCTTCATCAGGTCGTTATCGTAGGTCTCCGGGGGCAGGACTTCGCTGATCAGGCGCAGTTTTTCAGCTTGCGCGCTGGCGGCAATGGGTGCTTCGGTGGTGGTATGAACCACGGCCATCAGTGTGGTGAAGGCCAGCGTGAATAACAGCAGCACGATGGCTGTGCGTAGTGAAATAGCCAGTGCGCCGTGTTTGGGAAGGTTCATGGTCAGGATTTCTTGTGGCCAAACACTGGCGGCTGGGTGTAGCGGTCGATCAGCGGGGCGAGGATATTCAGCAGCATCGTGGCAAAGGCCACGCCATCAGGATACGCGCCGAAACTGCGGATCACCCAGGTCATCAATGCAATGCCTGCGGCATAGATGAGTTTGCCGCGCGGGGTGGTCGCACCCGAAACCGGGTCGGTGGCGATGAAGAATGCGCCCAGCATGGCTGCGCCACTGAACAGGTGGAACATTGCGCCGGCCTGCTGGGTGGGTGAAACCAGATGCGCCAGTGCGGCGATTCCGGCCAGTGTGGCGATGAAGGCGGTCGGGATGTGCCAGGTGATGATGCGTTGCTGGATCAGCCAGAGCCCGCCCAGCAGATAGCCTGCGGCCACCCACTCCCAGCCCTTGCCACCGAAGTGGCCAAAGGTGGCGGGGTTGCTGCTGCTGAGGCTGGCGACCGTGGCGCTGGCGGGGGTGCTGTGCAGGGCGGTACGCAGGGTGTCGAGCGAGGTGGCGGCGGTGACGGCATCGAGTGCGCGGCTGGCCGTGTTGCCGAAGATCAGGGCGAGTGTTTCGTGGATTTGGCTGAATCCGCCCATGACATCGGCGGTCGGCCATTGCGACATCAGTTGCGGGAAGGCCACGATCATCACGCAGAAGGCCACCATGGCCGGATTGAACGGATTCTGGCCGAGCCCGCCGTAGAGATGCTTGACGATGACGATCCCGAACAAGGTGGCGGCCACTACCAGCCACCAGGGCGCGATGGGCGGGAAAGTCAGCGCGATCAGCCAGGCGGTGACCAGTGCGGAGCCGTCACTGAGAAATGGTTTCAGGGGCTTTTGACGCAGTGCGAGCATCGCCGCTTCACCGGCCAGTGCCGCGATGGAGGCCAGTGTCAGTTGAATCAGGATGCCGATGCCGAACAGCCAGACATAAGCGGCAATACCGGGCAGCAGCGCGGCCAGTACGCGCAGCATGACGCTTTGCACGCTGGCGGGCTGGCGGAAATAGGGGGAGTTATTGAGCATGTCCGTCAGTCGGTCAGTCGGTCAGTCGTTTTGGGGCGTAACCGTTTTGGCCATTTCGCGCACCTGGGCGCGGCGTGCCTCGATTTCGGTGATTTGCGCCTGCTGCGCGGACGTCAGGGCTTCAGTGTTTTGCGGTGTGGCTTTCTGTTGCTGGGCACGCGCGAGCGCGGCGGCGATGAGTTCCTGTTTCAGGGCAGCATCGGTGCTGGCCGCTGGGGTTTCTGCTGAGGTACTGCCACTACCACTAGTGTTGCCTTCTGCCGCCTGTTGCGCCAGTTTTTCCCGCGTGGCGGCGGCTTTGGCCGCGAGCTTGGCGGCTTTTTCCTGTTTTTCGCGCTCGTCGCGTTCGAGGCGGAATTCGTAACGCTCGCGTGCTTCATCGGCGGAGGTTTTGTCGCGCTCCCGTGCCCAGATTTCGCTCTTGGCAAAACGGTAATAATCGACCAGCGGAATCCGCGACGGGCAGACGTAGGCGCAACAGCCACATTCGATGCAGTCGAACAGGTGGTATTCCTGCGCTTTGCCGAAGAGCTTGGCGCGTGAATGCCAGTACATCTCGAAAGGTTGCAGATCGCTCGGGCAGACCTGGGCACATTCACCGCAGCGGATGCAGGGCATTTCCGGTGGCGGTGGTGGAAACAGCGTGGGTGAGCCGACCAGTACGCAGTTGGTGGCCTTGATGACCGGGACTTCGTCGCCCGGCATGGTCACCCCCATCATCGGCCCGCCCATGATGAGCCGGTCGCTGTCTGCGCCAGGCTGGCACAGGGCGACGAGTTCGCGCATCGGGGTACCGATGGCGACGTCGAAATTGCGCGGGGTGGCGACATTTCCCGCCACCGTGACGATGCGCGAGATCAGGGGTTGCCCCAGGGTGATGGCTTCGAAGATGGCGTAGGCCGTGCCGGTGTTGAAACATTGCACGCCGTAATCTGTGGAACGCTTTCCGTGCGGTACTTCAATGCCGGTGAGCACACGGATCAGCTGCTTCGCGCCACCGGCCGGATAGCGGGTGGGGATGGCCACGATCTGGATGTCTGGTGTGTTGTTTTGCGCGAGGGCGGCCTGCATGGCCGCAATGGCTGCGGGCTTGTTGTCTTCGATGCCGATCAGTGCCCGCGCTGCCTGCAGTACCTCACGCATGAGGGCAACGCCCTGGAGGATGCCGGCGGCGCGTTCACGCATCTGCAGGTCGTCACAGGTGATGTAGGGTTCGCATTCCGCGCCGTTGATGACCAGCGTATCGAGCTGCCCGGATTTGCCCGGGCTCATCTTGAGATGACTGGGGAATACCGCGCCACCGAGCCCGACCACACCGGCATCGCGCAGGTAGTCGCGCGTGGCTTCGGGCGTGGCGTTACGGTAGTCAAACGGCGTGCGTTCGATCCAGCGGTCTTCGCCGTCGGGGGCGATGACCACGCACAATGCAGACAGCCCGGAAGGGTGCGCCATGCGGCGCATTTCAACCGCAGTCACCGTGCCGGATGTGGCGGCATGGACTGCGGAAGAAAGATTGCCGTCAGCCGCTCCGATGCGCTGGCCTTTCAGGACGGTATCGCCTGCGGCGACCAGCGGGCGAGGCATGCCACCGATGCTCTGGTGCAGCGGAATGACCAGTTCCCGGGGCAGCGGGGCGGGGGTGATGGGCAGGCCGTTGGAGGCTTCTTTGTGGTAATCCGGCTTCACGCCGCCGTTGAAGCGGAACAGTTTTTGTAACAGGCCAGACATCACGCGACTTTCCTGATTTCTATCACCGGATATTTCCATTTCCAGGTTTCGACCGTTTCATGGATCGGTTCCATGCGGATGCAATCGACTGGACAGGGCGGAATACACAGTTCGCAACCGGTACATTGATCGGCCACGATGGTGTGCATCTGTTTGGCCGCGCCGACGATGGCATCGACCGGGCAAGCCTGCAGACACAGCGTGCAGCCGATGCAGGTGCTTTCGTCGATGATGGCCACGCTCTTCGGCTTTTCTTCGCCATGCTCGGCGGAAAGGGACTTGAATTCGCGTCCCAGCAGATCGGCCAGCTTGCGGATGCCCTCCTCACCACCGGGGGGGCACTGGTTGATTTCGGCTTCCCCGGCGGCGATGGCTTGCGCGTAGGGTTTGCAGCCGGGAAAGCCGCACTGACCGCATTGGGTTTGCGGCAGGATGGCGTCGATCTTGTCGACCAGCGGGTCGCCCTCGACCTTGAATTTGATCGAGGCGTAGCCCAGTGCCGCGCCGAGGATAACGGCGCCCAGCGCCATGACGAGGATGGCGGCCAGCATCAGCGGAACTTGTCCAGACCGGCAAAACCCATGAAGGCCAGGCTCATTAGTCCTGCGGTGACGAGGGCGATCGGGTTGCCGCGAAAATAGACAGGGATGTCGGCCGCTTCGAGGCGTTCGCGGATACCGGCAAACATGATCAGCACCAGCGAGAAACCCACGGAGCTGCCAAAGCCGAACAGCAGGGACTCAAGGAAATCGTAGCCCAGCGCGATGTTCAGCAGGGGGATCCCCAGTACCGCACAGTTGGTGGTGATCAGCGGCAGATAAATGCCCAGCACCTGATGCAGTAGCGGGCTGGTTTTCTGGATCACCAGTTCGGTGAGCTGGACAATGGCGGCGATGGTGATGATGAACGATAGCGTCCGCAGGTACTCGAGGTGGTAAGGAACCAGCAGCCAGTGGTCGATGATGTAACTGGTGCCGCAGCCGACGGTCAGGACAAAGGTGGTGGCAGCCCCCATGCCCAGGGCAGTTTCCAGTTTTTTGGAAACCCCGAGAAATGGGCACAGGCCAAGGATGCGGACGAGGACGACGTTATTGACGAAAACGGCGCCCAGCAGGATGAAAAGGTAGCTGGTCATGATGGATGATCGGGCAAGCCGCGAATTATCGCCTGAGCCTCATGATCGGGCAAGTCTTTGAGTAATATCGGATATGCGGGAACGGATGCAATTTTTTCGTGGCGAAACAAAATCACTATAGAATCCACTGATGTTCCTGGTGGGAGTGTATCGTCAGCCGCTAGCCAGTTTCTTCGCCACGCAGGCGAAAGTTCCCCGGGGAGTGTGGGGTGTGGAGTGTGGTGGGCGGGCATGTGCATCAGGCAAGTGTTTCTGGCAGATGCTGATTGATCAAATCGTTCCATCCATCCCATCTATCCCATCCATCGCTGCTTTCATGTGCTGAATTCCATGCAGACAGAGACTGACTTCACCGAATTTGATTTTGTGTCGCAACCGTCCTTTCCCGAGGCGGTGCTTCCTGATGCGGCCGCCTTGCAGGCTTTGCGCGACTTCGAGCAGGAAATGCCGCGTGTCGCGTGTGCATTGCCTGAGTCGGCGGCCAGTGATTTTCCGGCGCCGATGATGACGGTTGTCTATTCGGCACCCAAAATTTCACTGGCGGCGGCGCGGGCGGCGGCTGCCAGCGAATTGGCGCAGGCCATGCAAACACTGCCGCGTGGTGCCAAACCCGAACGCGTCGCGGAAACCTTGCGCCCGGTTTTTGTGCCGCGCTGGTTTCTCAAAGGTCAAATCAGCAGTCACTGGCGTGCGAGTGGTATCGTGACTGAAACTTGGGAGTCGGATTGTCCGCAATGCTTTGGCAGCGGGCGGATGGGGGTGGGAACCAATCAGCGTGAGTGCGAAGGTTGCTGGGGGGGCGGTAAACAGAAGCAGACCCGCAAGGATAAGCACGACGAGCAGGGCGATGTAGCGTATACCCTGCTGGATTCCCTGGATAATAATGGCACGGGGGTGGCACTTGAACTGTCGCCCGTGCATGCAGAGGTTCCCTGGCTGTTGCCCGATGAGGAACGCTCGCGCTTGCATTGTTTGCGGCCGGCCGGGGTGTATTCTTCGACCGCGCTGGATGTGTTGAAAAATCGTCTGGCGGCGCGGATGGAAGCGCAGGTACGCGATAGACTGAAGCAGTATTCGCGCATAGAAAGCTTCATGTTTGAACCTGAATCAGTGTGTAGCCAGAGTGCGGTGGCGGCCTGGCTTTATCCTGCTTATCTGGGGTTGTTCCCGGTGCCGGGTGCGACGGGTTATGTGGTGTGCGATGGTTTGAGTGGCAAGGCCAACTGGGCGTTGGGTTTGGCGACGGAGTCTGATCAGGTTGCGACCAACGCAACGCGCGTGCCTATCATTGCAGGTGGCCTGGCGGCCGCCGCAACCGCAGGCGCGCTGGCTTGGTATTTCTTTGCACAGCGCGGCTAAAGCTAATGTCGGCGGACATTGACGAACATCAGTGAATATTGAACATTGAGAAACGCGGTACAATTTAAGCTTAAATCAATACGCATTTTCAACTCGTAATTTTTGCAAAAGGAAGTGGCATGGCACTCAGGATAGGGGTTCCACGGGAAATATTCCCGGGCGAAAAGCGTGTGGCTACCGTACCCGAAGTGGTCGAAAAGCTGATCAAGCTTGGTTTTACTGTGGCGGTCGAAACCGGCGCAGGTGTCGGCGCGAACTGTGATGACGAGTCTTACCGCGCGGTCGGGGCGGAAGTGGTCGATAGTGCCGCCAAACTCTGGGCGAGCGCCGATATCGTCTTCAAGGTGGCGGTGCCGACGGCGGAAGAAGTCGGCCTGATGCGTGAAGGCGGTGTGCTGATCGGTTATGTCTGGCCCGCGCAGAATCCCGAACTGATGCAACAACTGGCTGCGAAAAAAGCCACGGTACTGGCGATTGATGCCCTGCCGCGCCAGCTTTCGCGCGCACAGAAAATGGATGCGCTGACCTCGCAGGCCGGGGTGGCGGGTTATCGTGCTGTGATCGAAGCGGCCAATGCGTTTGGTCGTTTCTTCAATGGTCAGGTGACAGCGGCTGGCAAGGTGCCGCCCGCCAAGGTGTTCATTGCCGGTGCAGGGGTCGCGGGGCTGGCCGCCATCGGCACGGCAGCGGGTCTGGGTGCCATCGTGCGTGCCAATGACACCCGCGCCGAGGTGGCCGATCAGGTGGTCTCGCTGGGCGGTGAGTTCGTCAAGGTGGATTACGAGGAGGAAGGTTCGGGCGGCGGTGGTTACGCCAAGGTCATGTCGGAAGGCTTTCTGGCGGCACAACGCGAGATGTACGCCAAACAGGCGCGTGAAGTCGATATCATCATCACCACTGCGCTGATTCCGGGCAAGCCTGCACCGCGTCTCATCACTGCCGAGATGGTGCAGTCGATGCGCCCGGGCAGCGTGATTGTCGACATGGCCGCCGAACGAGGCGGTAACTGCGAGCTGACCGAGCCGGGCAAAACGGTGGTCAAGCATGGCGTGACCATCGTCGGTTATACCGATCTGAATTCGCGTCTGGCCAAGCAGTCGTCGACGCTGTATGCGACCAATCTGTTCCGTCTGGCTGAAGAGCTCTGCAAGACCAAGGATGGCCAGATCAACGTCAATTTTGAAGATGATGCGATACGCGGCCTGACCGTCATCAAGGCCGGTGAAATCACCTGGCCGGCACCGCCGATCAAAATGCCCGCCGCACCACCCGCCAAACCGGCCGCAGCCATGCCGGAGAAAAAGTCGGGAGGGCATGGGCATGGCGCGAGCGCACCGATGGCCGCTAACAAACTGGCCATCATGTTTGGTGTGGCTGCGGCACTGTTCTGGTTTATCGGGGCGAATGCGCCGACGGCCTTCCTCGGGCACTTCACGGTGTTCGTGCTGGCCTGTTTTGTGGGTTACATGGTGGTGTGGAATGTCACACCCGCCCTGCATACGCCCTTGATGAGCGTGACCAACGCGATTTCCAGCATCATCGCGATTGGCGCATTGGTGCAGATTGCACCGCCGCTGCTCGGTGCCGCGCCGCTCGACCGGCCGGACGAGGTGATCCGCTGGCTGGCCGTGGTGGGCATCGTGCTTACTGCCGTAAATATGTTTGGTGGTTTCGCCGTGACTCATCGCATGCTGGCGATGTTCCGCAAGTAATTGGAGACGAATGCAATGACCAGTATTTTCAACGACGGCCTCGCAACCGTTTCTTATATCGGCGCCATCATTCTCTTCATTCTGAGTCTCGGTGGCTTGTCGAACCCTGAATCTTCCCGGCGTGGCAATCTCTACGGCATCATCGGCATGGCGATTGCGGTGATTGCCACGGTATTTGGCCCGCGCGTCAGTGCGGCCGGTATTCCGTGGATCATCGGTGCGATGGTTGTAGGGGGCGGGATCGGCATGTACGCGGCGCGTACCGTGCAGATGACGCAAATGCCCGAACTCGTCGCCCTGATGCATAGTCTGGTCGGCCTGGCTGCTGTGCTGGTGGGCTTTGCCAGTTATATCGATACTTCAACGGTATTGACCGGCGCCGAGAAGGCCATCCATGAAGTTGAAGTCTATGTTGGCATTCTGATCGGCGCGGTGACCTTCTCCGGTTCGCTGATTGCCTTTGGCAAGCTTTCCGGCAAGATTGGTGGCAAGCCGCTGTTGCTGCCGGCTCGCCACTGGATGAATCTGGTTTTGTTGCTGGTGGTGATCTGGTATGGTCGCGAGTTCGTCAATGCGCACGACATCAAGGACGGCATGTTGCCACTGATCGTGATGACCGTGCTGGCACTGCTGTTCGGTATCCACATGGTGATGGCGATTGGTGGTGCCGACATGCCGGTGGTGGTTTCCATGCTCAACAGTTATTCTGGCTGGGCGGCTGCGGCCACGGGCTTCATGCTTTCCAACGACTTGCTGATTGTCGTCGGAGCCTTGGTGGGTTCTTCGGGCGCGATTCTCTCGTACATCATGTGTAACGCCATGAATCGCAACTTCATCAGCGTGATCGCCGGGGGCTTCGGCAGCGGTGCCCCGGTTGCGGCGGCAGCGTCAGGTTCGACGGAACCAGCTGGTGAAGCCATCCCGGTTTCCGCCATTGAAACCGCCGAGATGCTGAAGGAAGCCAAGAGTGTCATCATCGTTCCCGGTTATGGCATGGCCGTGGCACAGGCGCAACACACCGTGTTCGAGATCACCCGTCATCTGCGCGAAAAAGGGGTCAATGTGCGCTTTGGTATCCACCCGGTGGCCGGTCGCATGCCAGGGCACATGAACGTGCTGCTGGCCGAAGCCCGGGTGCCTTACGATATCGTGATGGAAATGGATGAGATCAACGAAGACTTCCCGGCCACCGATGTGGTGATGGTGATCGGTGCCAATGACATCGTGAATCCGGCCGCACAAGACGATCCGGGCAGCCCCATTGCAGGCATGCCGGTGCTGGAGGTCTGGAAGGCCCAAACCTCCATTGTCATGAAGCGCAGCATGGCTTCGGGTTATGCCGGGGTTGATAATCCGCTGTTCTACAAGGATAACAACCGCATGTTGTTTGGCGATGCGAAGAAAATGCTGGATGAAGTGCTGGCAGCACTCAAGACCTGATCTACAGCGGGTCAAGCTGGCTTGGAGTCCGTTAAAACGCCCGCATTGCGGGCGTTTTAACTGGGAATCGGGTACTATAACTTTCTGCGTATTTACAATTTGTAAAACCTTCGTCTACACCTTTTTCACAAATGGAATTAGACTAAACATTCGCAATATCTAATGGAGAAAACCATCATGGCTAAAACCAAGAAAATCGATCTGGGCAATCTTGCTGATCTGCGTCGCTCGTATGGCGAGAACCAAGAGACTTTTTGGCGGCGTTTCGGTGTCACCCAAAGTGGCGGTTCGCGTTATGAATCGGGGCGCAATATCCCGACGCCGATTGCCATGCTGGTCGCCTTGTGGGCAGCGGGCAAGATCAACGATGACGACCTGACACAAACCCGTAAAGCCATCGGCCGTCCGGCGGTGATCAAAACGGTTGAGTTCTTCTAATAGCGGAGGGCATCATGAAATGGCATGGTGTCAGCGTGGTGTGCGGTGTGCTGGCGTGCTTCTTTAGTGCGGCCGTGCAGTCGATGCCTGTTGTTTCTGGCGGCGATCTGGGGGGGTTGTCGGCGACCGAGCCGTTGGCGTGTCTGGTGTTTGATGCCGGGATGCCACATCAGCTCGGCTTGCAGAAAGCGCAGGTGGCCGAATGGCAGCAGCTGGAAAGTCAGCATGCCGCGCTGTTCGGTGACCGATGCTCGAACACATTGCCTCAGTCTGCTGTGCAGGTCGCGCGGCTGGCCGGGGAGTCTGGGGAGGCCGGAAGGATTGTCTCCTTGCAGGTTTACCAGAAGGATTTGTACGATTTTGTGAGCGGTTTGTCTGACGCACAGCGTGCGCGGCTGGGCGAGATTGCCCAGGCGCACCATGACAGCCGTGCAGCGCTTGAAGAAAAACTCATCCGTCACCGTTTGATGCTTTGAGCCAGGAGCCAGTGAAGCACGCCCATGGCGGCTGCGTGGCCTGTGGAAAAGCAGGCGGTTAGCAGATAGCCCCCGGTCGGTGCTTCCCAGTCGAGCATTTCACCGGCACAGAAGATGCCGGGCTGGCCGCGCAGCATCAGCTGTTCGTTCAGCGCATCGAAACACACGCCACCTGCGCTGCTGATGGCTTCATCCAGCGGGCGTGGGGTGGATAAGCGGAGAGGCAGTGCCTTGATGGCCGTGGCCAGGCGCTGAGGGTCATTCCAGGCTTCTGCCGTCAGGCATTCTCGCAATAATCCGGTTTTGACCCCCTTGAGCCCCAGTCGGCTTTGCAGGTGGCTGGACAGCGAACGCGCACCGCGTGGCCGGGTAACTTCAGTGCGCACACGTTCTGCGCTGTGGTCGGGCAGCAGGTCGATGCAGAGCGTGACTTCGCCACGCCGGGTCAGCGCATCGCGCAGCCCTGCCGAGAGGGCGTAAATCAGGCTGCCCTCGATCCCATGGGTCGTGATGGTGAATTCCCCCCGTTTACCTTGAATACTGTCTGTGTTTACCGGGTCGTGCAGCGCGACGGATTTGATGGGGCTGCCGGCATGGCGTTCGCAAAAATGCGTGCTCCAGCCCCCTTCAACCGCAAAGCCGCAATTTGCCGGGCGCAGGGGGGCGACGGCAATCTTGCGTGCTTCCAGCAGCGGAACCCAACGGCCATCCGAGCCGAGTTTCGCCCAGCTACCGCCGCCCAGCGCCAGAATGACGGCATCGGCCTGAATGAGGCGTGTTCCTTGTGCGGTTTCAAAACGCAGGTTGTGGCATGGCGGGGCATCTACGCTCCCGGGATCAGCCCAGCCTGTCCAGCGATGGCGCACATGAAATCGCACCCCGGCATGCCGCAGTCGCTGCTGCCATGCACGCAGGAGGGGGGCGGCTTTCATTTCCTTCGGAAAGACGCGCCCCGAGCTGCCGACAAAGGTGTCGATGCCCAGCCCATGCGCCCAGTCGCGCAGCTGGGCGGGGCCGAAGGCCGTCAGCAGGGGGGCGAGATGCTCCCGCGCCGTATCGTAACGCTGAAGGAAGGTGTCGAAAGGCTCGCTGTGGGTGAGGTTCAACCCGCCTTTGCCCGCCAGCAGAAACTTGCGGGCGATGGATGGCATGGCATCGAAAAGATCGATGGTCATCCCCGGATGGTTTGCGCGTGCCAGTGTTTCGGCCGCCATCAGCCCTGCCGGGCCGCCACCGATGATGGCAATGCGACAAGGGGCGGTTTTATGAGCGTGGTTCATCGCGGCATTATCGCCTGCCGAGGATTGCGTTGCATACGCTGCGCCCTACAATGAGAGCGGTCGAGTGTGTTCAGGAGTCGAGTCGTCATGCGTGCCTATCCCCCCGCACCCCCGTTGCCGCGTCGCATTCGTTTCATCACCGCGACCGCCTTGTTTGATGGCCATGATGCGGCAATCAACATCATCCGGCGAATATTGCAGGATAGTGGGGTCGAGGTCATTCATCTGGGGCATCACCGCGCGGTGGAAGACATCGTCGAGGCGGCCTTGCAGGAAGACGTGCAGGGGATCGCGGTGTCGTCCTATCAGGGCGGGCATGTCGAGTTTTTCAAATACATGATCGATCTGCTGCGTGCACGCGGCGGGGCGGATATCCAGGTGTTTGGCGGTGGCGGCGGGGTCATCGTGCCGCACGAAATCGCGGAGCTGCAGGCCTATGGGGTGGCACATCTGTATTCGGTTGAGGATGGCCAGCATCTGGGCTTGCAGGGCATGATCGATGACATGCTGGCGCGCCTGCAGCAGCGACCTGTTTCGACGATCCCGCCTGATCGCCTGCTGGCGGATGTTGCCGCGGGCGACCGGCGGGCATGGGCAAGGCTCGTGAGTGCCGTTGAGGATGACGCTGCTGAAGGTGCGGATGCGCTGAAAGCCTTGTTGCAACAGCAGCCCGCCACACGCTGCGTACCGGTGGTCGGCATCACGGGGACGGGCGGGGCGGGCAAGTCTTCACTGACCGATGAATTGCTGCGCCGTTTCCGTCTGGATCAGGCGGATCGCTTCAAGGTGGCCATCCTTTCCATCGACCCGTCGCGACGGCGCAGTGGCGGGGCGTTGCTGGGCGACCGTATCCGGATGAACGCCATCGCGCATCCGAATATCGTCATGCGTTCTCTGGCGACGCGTGAGTCGGGCAATGAAATCTGTGCGGCACTGCCGCAAGTCATCCAGGCCTGCAAGTGGGCGGGTTTTGATCTGGTGATCGTCGAGACGGCCGGCATCGGGCAAGGCGATGCGGCGATTGTCGCGCAGGTCGATGTGACGCTGTATGTCATGACACCTGAATTCGGTGCGGCCAGCCAGCTGGAAAAGATCGACATGCTGGATTTTGCCGATTTTGTGGTCATCAACAAATTTGATCGCAAGGGCGCTGAAGATGCCTTGCGTGATGTGCGGAAGCAGTATCAGCGCAATCATCAGCGTTTCAGCGAGCGAGCGGAGGCCATGCCGGTATTTGGCACGGTGGCATCGCACTTCAATGATGAGGGCGTGACGGCGCTGTATCAGGCCTTGCTTCCCCGTCTGAGCGCGCTGGGGCTGGCCGCGTTGCCGGGGCGTCTGGCCACAGTGAATGTACGCCATAGCTCGCCTCGGCAGGCCGCACTGCCGGCCGAGCGGGTGCGTTATCTGGCCGACATCGCCCGCACGGTGCGAGCTTATCACCAGCGCATCCGGGCGCAGAGCCGCATCGCCCGTGAACGCCAGGCGCTGCAGATCACGCAGGGCTTGCTGGTGCAGGCGGGACATTCCGACACCGAGGTTGCCGCACTGGCGGCGGCGACTACGACGCGGCTGGATGTGGATGCGCGGCGTTTGCTGGAAGACTGGCCGCAGGTGCGCGCTGCGAGCCGTGATACCGTTGAAACGCTGTCTGGCACCGCAGTCCCCAAAGTGGCGTTGCCCGCGTTCGAGGATGCGGGCGAATTGCTGCGCTTCCTGATGCAGGAAAATCTGCCGGGGCGTTATCCCTATACCGCCGGGGTGTTCGCTTTCAAACGTGAGCATGAAGACCCGACACGGATGTTTGCCGGTGAGGGTGATGCCTTTCGCACCAACCGCCGTTTTCACACGCTGTCGGCGGGATTGGCGGCGAAACGTTTGTCCACCGCGTTCGATTCGGTGACGCTCTATGGCGAGGATCCCGCGGAGCGGCCGGATATTTACGGCAAGATCGGCAATGCGGGCGTTTCGATTGCCACGCTCGATGATCTCAAGGTGCTGTATTCCGGCTTTGACCTGTGCGATCCGGCGACGTCTGTCTCCATGACCATCAATGGCCCAGCGCCGATTCTGCTGGCGATGTTCTTCAATGTCGCCATCGATCAGCAGGTTGAACTGTTTCATCACACCCAGGGACGCGTACCCACGGAGGCCGAATCGGCGGAAATCCGCCAGCGTGTGCTGAGCACGCTGCGTGGCACGGTGCAGGCCGACATACTGAAGGAAGACCAGGGGCAGAACACCTGCATCTTCTCGACCGAGTTTGCGCTGAAGTTGATGAGCGATATCCAGCGATATTTCATCTGTCATCAGGTCAGGAATTTTTATTCGGTTTCGATTTCCGGCTATCACATCGCCGAAGCGGGAGCGAATCCGATCACCCAGCTGGCATTCACGCTGGCCAACGGGCTGACCTATGTGGAGTCGTGGCTGGCACGGGGGATGGCGATCGACGCGTTTGCGCCCAATCTGTCCTTCTTTTTCAGCAATGGCATGGATGCGGAATACAGCGTCATTGGCCGTGTGGCGCGGCGCATCTGGGCGGTGGCGATGAAGGAATTTTATGGTGCCAACGAGCGTAGCCAGAAACTCAAGTATCACATTCAGACCTCGGGACGCAGCCTGCACGCGCAGGAGATGGCGTTCAATGACATCCGCACCACCTTGCAGGCCTTGATTGCCAGCGATGACCACTGCAATTCGCTGCACACCAATGCCTATGACGAAGCCATCACCACGCCGACGGAAGAATCGGTGCGGCGAGCGTTGGCCATCCAGCTCATCATCAATCGTGAATGGGGGCTGTCGAAAAACCAGAACCCGAATCAGGGTTCATTCATCATCGAGGAGCTGACCGATCTCGTGGAAGAGGCGGTGCTCAGGGAGTTCGATGCCATCGCCGCACGGGGCGGGGTGTTTGGTGCGATGGAAACCGGCTATCAGCGCGGGCGGATACAGGATGAATCGCTGTTGTATGAACAGCGCAAGCACGAGGGCAGCTATCCCATTGTGGGCGTGAATACTTTTCTCCCTCCCCAGGGCGCGCGGGTGCCAGAGGCTGTTTTGCTGGCGCGCTCCACCGAGGCCGAGAAGCAGTCGCAGCTGCAACGTCTGCGGGAATTCCAGACGCGACACCGGGATGATGCAGCGTGCTGGTTGTCGCGCCTGAAGCAGGCCGCATTAAGTGATGCCGATGCCAATCTCTTTGAGGTGCTGATGGAGGCCGTGCGTTATTGTTCGCTGGGCCAGATCACGGCGGCACTGTTCGAAGTGGGCGGGCAGTACCGGCGGAATATGTAAGTGTGGCCAGTGTGGCTGTTCAGAAATTGATGGCAATGCCCGGCCAGGCAGCGCGGAGTGCTTGACGGAATTCGGTCTGGATGCGTTTGAGTGCCGCTGCGCTATCCGCTTCGAAACGCAGCACGACGACCGGCGTGGTATTCGAGGCACGCACCAGGCCAAAGCCATCGGCATACTCGGCACGCACACCGTCGATGCAGTGATGTTCGAGCGCCTTGGGGAAGTGTTTGCGGCAGTTGTGAATCAACCGTTCGACCAGCGCATGCGGCTCGCCTTCTTGCATCTTGATGTTGAGTTCTGGCGTCGATAGTGCGTCGGGCAGGTGCTTGAGCGGCCAGTTGGCATCCGGCCAGCGCGAGATGATTTCGAGCAGGCGCGCCCCGGCGTAGAGGCCGTCATCAAAGCCGTACCAGCGTTCCTTGAAGAAAACGTGGCCGCTCATTTCGCCCGCCAGTGGTGCGCCGGTTTCCTTGAGCTTGGCCTTGATGATGGCGTGCCCTGTTTGCCACATCAGCGGCTGGCCGCCTTGATGTCGCACGGAGCGTGCGACATTGCGTGAGCATTTCACGTCATAGATGATTTGCGCGCCGGGGTTACGCGTCAGGATGTCGGCCGCGAACAGCATCAACTGGCGATCGGGGAAAATGATTTCGCCATCCTTGGTGACTACGCCCAGACGGTCGCCATCGCCATCAAAGGCCAGCCCCAGTTCGGCATCGGTTTCCTTGAGTGCGCGGATCACGTCACGCAGGTTTTCCGGCTTGGAAGGGTCGGGGTGATGGTTGGGGAAATTGCCGTCGATTTCGCAATACAACGGAACCACTTCGCAGCCCATGCGGCGGAAGAGTTCGGGCGCGAGTTCTCCCGCTACGCCATTGCCGCAGTCGACGACAATTTTCATGGGGCGCGCCAGTTTTACGTCGCGGGTGATGCGTTGCAGATAATCCTCGCGCACATCGGCGCGTTTGATCTTGCCGGGTTTTTTAGCCTTGACCAGATCGCCCTGTTCGATGCGCTGTCGCAATGCCTGGATTTGCTCGCCGTAGAGCGTTTCGCCGCCCAGCACCATTTTCAGGCCGTTGTAGTCAGGCGGGTTGTGGCTGCCCGTGACGGAAACCGCGCTGTGGGTGCCCAGTTGATACGCCGCGAAATAGGCCAGCGGTGTGGGCACGCAGCCGATATCGAGCACGTTGATTCCGGCCAGATTCAGGCCTTCGGCCAGCACTGCGGCCAGTGCCGGGCCAGAGAGTCTGCCATCGCGGCCGATGGCGATGGTTTTTTGTCCGCGTGCGACGGCTTCAGAGCCGAGTGCCTGGCCGATGGCGCGTACTGCGGCTGGGGTCAGTGATTTGTCGACGATGCCGCGGATGTCATAGGCTTTGAAGATTTCCGGAGCAGGCGAGAAAGCTGGGGCGGGCATGAGGGATCCTGTGAATGTAATGGTCAGTGCAGTGTTTGCGTGGTTTCGGTGTCGTTGCCGGAGGAGGTCAGCGAGGCGTGATGCGCCTGTAACCGCCAGCCGGTGGCACTTCGGATGTAAATGTTGGTGGCGAGGATGGGGGTGCTTTGTCCGCCGCCTTGCCCTGGCTCCTGGGGCGCGTCAAGCATGCAGATGGTTTCCAGTACGTTGTGCACGGTGACCAGCATGCTGGGCATGACGAGCCGGTTGGAAACTTCCATGGAAAAGCGTCGTCCGCTGTTGAAAATGCGCCGCCAGGCTTCACGGATGTTGCTATAGCCCGAGAAACGCGGGCCATTGGGGAGTATGCAGATGATTTCTTCATCTTCAGCCCAGACGTTCATGAACGCATCCAGGTCAGCGCGGCGTATCGCTTCGTAGAAGGCGTTCTCGGTATCCTGCGGCGTGGTGTAGATGGGTTTCTGGAGCGGCATGGGTGCTTGCCTCAGGCGTGGCGCAGGGGGGCGAGGGTGTCCTCGCATGTGTTTATTTCGTTTATTTCTGTGATTGCGTTCATCACCGTTTCAGCCTTCAGTTCTTCCATACATTTGAAGTGACCGAGCGGGCAGGCGCGTTTGAAGCAGGGGCTGCAATCTGCGTGGAGCGAAATGATTTTGGCGTGCCGGGAGAGTGGCGGCGTGTAGTCCGGGCTGGATGAGCCGTAAAGGGCAAACAGCGGCCGGTCAAGTGCGGCGGCTACATGCATCAGCCCCGAGTCGTTACTGACGACCAGGCGGGCACTGGCGATGAGATCAATGGCCTGTTCCAGCGTGGTGCGGCCACACAGATTGAGCGCGTGGCCTTGCGACATCTGCAGGATGCCATCGCCCAGTTCGATGTCCTTGGCGGAGCCCAGTAGCCAGACGGGGATGTTTTTGTCTGCCAGTTGTCGCGCCAGCGCAGCGAAGTGACGGGAAGGCCAGCGTTTGGCAGGGCCGAATTCAGCACCCGGGCAGAAGATGGCCGGATGGGCATCGGCGGGTAAATTCAGCGCGGCGCGCACAGCCTGTTGTTGCGCCGGGGTGGAGCTCAGGCGGGTTTCCGGCAGAGGGCGGGCGATGGCCGGGGTTTCCGGAGCTTCGGCCAGTTGCAGGTAGCGTTGTGCCAGTTGCGGCAGAACGGTGGCTTCGAGGGTGTGGCGGCGATTGAGCAGACCAACGCGGGCTTCGCCGCGATAGCCGGTACGCAGCGGGATGCCGGCAAAAAAGGGCGAGAGGGCAGACTTCCAGGAGTTGGGCAGGACGATGACTTCGTCGTAACGCCCATCGCGTAGCTGCCGACCGAGCCGCCAGCGTGCGCCCAGGTTGAACTCACCGTGAGCGAAGGGATTGTCGAACACCTGATGCACTTGCGGCATGCGCGCCAGCAGGGGCGATGTCCAGGCCGGAGCGAGGGCATCGAGCACAAGCTGGGGGTGTTTTTCGTGCAGCCGCGCGAACAGCGGCTGCGCCAGGAGGGTGTCGCCGATCCAGGAGGGCGCCACGATCAGGATACGCACTGGGGTGGGGCTCCGTGCCGGTGGCTCAGTGATTTAGTGGTGGCCTCGGGGTTTTTCACCGCTGTAGCGATACTGCGTGCTGCAATAGGGGCAGGTCGCTACACCGGTGTTCAGCACATCGAGAAAGACGCGCGGATGCCGCGCCCACAGGGGGCTGTCGGCACGCGGGCAATGCAGGGGCAGGTCGGCCATCGTCACGGTGACGTTGCGTTCGGTATCCTTGATTTCACTCATGATGATTATTCCTCAGGCCACAGGGGTCAGCCAGTCGGCGTGCGCGGGCACCTTGCCATTGACGACATCGAAGAACAGGCTTTGCAGTTTTTCGGTGATCGGCCCCCGCTTGCCTGCACCGATCTGCCGCCGGTCGAGTTCGCGGATCGGCGTGACTTCAGCGGCCGTGCCGGTGAAGAAGGCTTCGTCGGCGATGTAGATGTCGTCGCGCGTGAGACGCTTGGAGACGACGGTCAGGCCGAGATCCTTGGCCAGCGCGATGATGGTTGCACGGGTGATGCCGGAAAGTGCGGAGGCAATTTCCGGCTCGTAAATCACGCCATCTTTGATGATGAACAGGTTTTCGCCCGCACCTTCAGCAACGAAACCTTCGCAGTCGAGCAGCAGGGCTTCGTCGTAGCCGTCATCGGTGGCTTCCATGTTGGCCAGAATCGAGTTGGCATAGGTGGCGGCCAGTTTGGCGCGCGGCATGGTGGCGTTGATGTGGTGGCGGGTGTAGGAGGAGGTGCGGATGCGGATACCCTTTTCCAGGCCGTCAGCACCCAGATACGCGCCCCACGGCCAGGCGGCGATGGCGACATGTACCTTCAGGCCGCGCGGCGAAATACCCATTTTTTCCGAGCCGTAAAAGGCAATCGGCCGCAGGTAGCAGGACTCGAGGTTGTTGGCACGCACGACTTCTCTTTGTGCTTCCATCAGCGTGGCGCGATCCCAGGGCATCGCCATGCGGTAGATGTGTGCCGAGGTAAACAGTCGGTCGGTGTGCTCTTTGAGGCGGAAGATGGCCGTGCCATTGACGGTCTTGTAAGCGCGCACGCCTTCAAAGACGGAAAGGCCATAGTGCAGGGAATGAGTCAGCACATGAATATTGGCTTCGCGCCAGGGCACGAGTTTGCCGTCAAACCAGATGAGGCCGTCGCGATCGGACATGGACATGGTGGGGTCTCCGAGAGAGCTATCCTGAAAGGCGGAATTCTAGCCGATTTGTCATCACTCACGCAGCGCATGGGGATGGGGCGCGTTAAAATGTAAAGATGAACATGACGACAAATGCAATCTGGAAGCCCCATGTCACCGTGGCGGCCATCATTGAGCGGGAGGGTCGCTTTCTGCTGGTGGAAGAAGAAGTCAGCGATGGCGCGCAAGGGACGCTCATCCGTTACAACCAGCCGGCAGGCCATCTCGACGAGAACGAATCCTTGCTGCATGCCTGCAGCCGCGAGGCGCTGGAAGAAACCGCCTGGCATTTCACGCCGCAGCATCTGGTTGGGGTGTACCAATGGCAACGCCCGGCGCGCGATGTCACCTATCTGCGTTTTGCGTACTGTGGGCAGTTGGGTGAGCACGAAGCCGCGCGTGCACTCGATGACGGCATCCTGCGCGCGCTCTGGCTGACCCCGGCTGAAATCGAATCCCGGCGCGAGCAACACCGCAGCCCGCTGGTAATGCAGTGTGTGCGGGATTATCTGGCAGGGCGGCGTTTTCCTCTTGATCTGGTGAAACACTATGGCTGAACAAACAGGTAAGGGCACGGTCATCGTCGGCATGTCCGGTGGCGTGGATTCTTCGGTGGCGGCTCTGTTGCTGAAGCAGCAAGGCTGGAAGGTGATCGGCCTGTTCATGAAGAACTGGGAAGATGACGACGATGAGGATTACTGTTCGTCACGTCAGGATCTGATCGACGCGGCTTCAGCCTGCGATGTCATCGGCATCGATCTGGAAGTGGTGAATTTTTCTGCCGAATACAAGGATCGGGTGTTCAGCGAGTTCCTGCGTGAATATCAGGCGGGTCGCACGCCCAATCCGGATGTGCTGTGCAATGCTGAAATCAAGTTCAAGGCCTTTCTCGATCATGCGCTCAAGCTGGGGGCAGACAAAATTGCCACGGGTCACTATGCCCAGGTGCGCGAGTTTCTCGGCGACTGGCAGCTGCTCAAGGCCGAGGATGGCAGCAAGGATCAGAGCTATTTCCTGCATCGCCTGAACCAGCAGCAACTGGCCAAAACGTTGTTTCCGGTCGGGCATCTCTACAAGCGCGAGGTGCGCCGCGTGGCGGAAGCGGCGGGGCTGCACAATCATGCCAAAAAGGACTCGACGGGTATCTGCTTTATTGGCGAGCGGCCGTTTCGCGAGTTTCTCGGTCGTTATCTGCCCGGGCAGACGGGTGAGATTCGCACACTCGACGGCGACAAGGTGATCGGCCAGCATGACGGGCTGATCTATCACACCATCGGTCAGCGCAAGGGCTTGCACATCGGTGGGGTGAAAGGCAATGCGGATGAGGCGGGCGACCATGAAGCCTGGTATGTCGCCGCCAAGGACATGCAGCGCAATGTGCTGCAGGTGGTGCAGGGGCACGACCACCCCGCCTTGTTCAGTGAGCGGTTGCGGGCGCTGGATCTGTCCTGGGTCAGCGGCCATGCGCCACACACGCACTGGGTGTATACCGGCAAAACCCGCTACCGTCAGCCAGATGCCGCCTGCGAGGTGGAGTCGGTGGATGCGGATTCCTGCGAAATCGCCTTTGCCGCAGCGCAATGGGCGGTCACGCCGGGGCAGAGTGTGGTACTTTATGAATCGAAAGTTTGCCTGGGGGGCGGGGTGATTGTTTGATATGTGAGCGGGCGGGTTGAGGGGGAGGGATACAAACAGCCCCTCACTTTTTGCGCGTGTTTTTGCCCTACCCTGCCTTGCGCCGTTCAGTCGTGTGGCACGGTTTCGGCGAACGAGGCACGCTGCATCAGGTGCGCATAAAGGCGGGCGAGGTTGGGGTGCGCTACCGGCCAGAGGATGTCCGGGTGGCGGAAGCTGACATAGCCCAACGCGCTGCCAACAGCGATGTCTGCCAGTGACAACGCCGTGCCGTGACACCATTCGTTGTCCCCAAGTTCAGCGGACATGGCGTGCAAGCCGGCCAGTATCTTGTCGTTCTGGCGGGCAATCCACGAAGGGCTTTTTTCCCCAACGGGACGACGTGATTCGAGCAGGGCGGTGGCGGCTGCATCACTGATGCCATCGGCCAGTGCTTCCCAGCGTTTGATGCTGATACGGTCGCGGCCGCTGGCAGGGATCAGGTGCTTGTTGGGCGAGAGGCTGTCGAGATATTCGACGATGACGCGGGAGTCGTACAGCGTACTGTCATCATCCAGCAACAGCACGGGGACTTTGCCCAGTGGATTGTGCTTTGCGATGCTGTTGCCTTCGACCCACGGCGATTCGAGCAGGAATTCGTAGTCGATTTTCTTTTCGATGAAAACGGCGCGAACCTTGCGAACGTAGGGACTGGTGAGGGAGCCGATTAGTTTCATGGGAGGCGTGCTCATGATGCAAGCAAAAAATTCGGGGAAGAAATTATCGCTGATTGATGGGTGGACTTCAACAAATCTGGCCGGGTGGATCGCTGGCAGCACAAGGAACCCGAATCAAATATTCAATGACAGGAAATGCACATGGAATCACTGGTCGTATCAACGGGCGTGGTTGCCCTGGCGGAAATCGGCGACAAGACGCAGTTGCTAGCCTTCATTCTGGCGGCGCGTTTCAAGAAACCGCTGCCGATCATACTTGGCATCCTGTTGGCTACCCTCGTCAATCATGGGCTGGCGGGGCTGCTGGGCGCATGGATTGCGACGAGTCTGCGGCCGGACATCCTGCGCTGGTTGCTGGGGGTCTCGTTCATCGGCATGGCGTTATGGACGATGATCCCGGACAAGATCGAAGAGGATGAAACGCAGATCGCCCGCAAGCTGGGGGTTTTTGGGGTTACCCTGCTGACTTTTTTTCTGGCGGAAATGGGTGACAAGACCCAGATCGCCACGGTCGCACTGGCCGCACATTATGGCGCGCCCTGGCTGGTGGTGGCGGGGACTACGCTGGGCATGCTGGTTGCCGATGTGCCGGCAGTCTTTGTGGGCGACCGGCTGGCAGCGAAAATTCCGATGCGGCTGGTTCATCTGGTGGCCGCAGCGATTTTTGCGGCGTTGGGCGTGGCCACCCTGCTGGGTGCGGGAGCAGGGCTGGGCTTGTGATGCGGCTGGTCTGTGCTTTTTTGTATATACTAATTTGTGATATAAATAAGTATGGAAAGATTCATCGAGTGGGACACTGTCATGGCCGAGGTGAACTACCGCAAGCACGGTATACGCTTTGAAGACGCTGCCCTGGTGTTTGACGATCCGCTGGCTGTCTCCGTGCAAGATCGTAGCGAGAACGGCGAGCAACGCTGGCGGACAATCGGTCAGGCAGGGGGATGCCTGGTGCTGTTGGTCGCTCATACGGTGAAAATCGACGACGCGGAAGTTCTCCGTATCATTTCCGCTCGTCGTGTCGACCGTAAGGAAAGGAAACGTTATGAACATGGTTAGACATAAGCAAGGCGATCTGCCACCGCTCACCGAAGCGCGCAAGGCGGAACTCAAGGCGCTGGAGGCGCGGCCTGATGGCGAGATCGACTATAGCGACATCCCACCGTTGGGCGATCAGTTCTGGGCGCGCGCCGTAGCCAATCCGTTCTACAAGCCGGTGAAGCAGCACGCCTCCGTGCGGATTGATGCCGATGTGCTGGTCTGGCTCAAATCCCAAGGCAAGGGCTATCAAACCCGGCTGAACGCCATCCTACGTCGCGCCATGCTCGACGACGTGCACAAGGCATGAATGGTGTCGTCATCGCCGGTGATCTGCGATAGGCCGCGTGATAAAATTTGCGGTTGCTTTCGGTTGCTTTCGGTTACTTTTGCCCTGCCGATTTTTGACCCGCCGCTGCGGCTCCCTAATATTTTCTCCTTTGTTTTACAGACACCATGACACTCTCCATGCTGACCGCGCTTTCGCCGCTGGACGGACGCTATGCCCGGAAACTCGATGCCCTGCGCGACTACTTTTCCGAATACGGGCTGATCAAACGCCGCGTTCAGGTTGAAATCGAGTGGCTGAAGGCCTTGGCGGCCGCGCCACAGATCGGTGAAATTGCCCCTTTTTCAGTCGCCACGCTGGATGAACTGACCTCGGTCATGAAGGGCTTCAGTCAGGCCGATGCGGAAGCCATCAAAACCATCGAAGCGCGCACCAATCATGATGTCAAGGCGATGGAGTACTGGCTCAAGGAACGCTTGTCGGCCAATGCTGAGGTCATGGCCGCGTCCGAGTTCATTCACTTTGGCTGTACTTCGGAAGACATCAATAATCTTTCGCATGCCCTGATGCTGCAGGAAGCGCGGCGTGATGTGTTGTTGCCGAGCCTGCAACAACTGGTGACGCGTTTCCGTGACTTGGCGCATGCCCACGCCGCCTTGCCCCTGCTGTCGCGCACTCACGGCCAGCCTGCTACGCCGAGCACGCTGGGCAAGGAAATGGCCAACATCTGCGCCCGTCTCGAACGCGCCCTGCAGCGCGTGGCCAGCGTTTCCATGACGGCCAAGTTCAACGGTGCGGTGGGGAACTACAACGCGCATCTTTCTGCTTACCCGGATGTCGATTGGGAGGCGTTCAATCGCCAGTTCATTGAATCTTTCGGGCTGGAATTCAATCCTTACACCATCCAGATCGAGCCGCATGATGCGATGGCCGAGCTGTTCGATGCCATCGCGCGCGCCAACACCATCCTGCTCGATGCGGATCGCGATCTCTGGCAATACATCTCGATGGGCTATTTCAAGCAGAAGCCCAAGGCCGGTGAGATCGGCTCATCCACCATGCCGCACAAGGTCAATCCGATTGATTTTGAAAATTCCGAAGGCAATCTGGGGCTGGCCAATGCGGTGCTGCGTCATCTGGCCGAGAAACTGCCGATCTCGCGTCTGCAGCGTGATCTGACCGATTCGACCGTGCTGCGTAACATGGGCGTGGCCTTCGGTTACTCGCTGCTGGCCTACGACTCGACCCTGCGCGGTTTGGGCAAGCTCGAAGCGGATCCTGAACGGATGCGTGCGGATCTCGATGAGTGCTGGGAAGTGCTGGCCGAACCCATCCAGACCGTCATGCGTCGTTACGGTGTGGCGAACCCCTATGAAAAGCTGAAAGAGCTGACGCGTGGCAAAAGCATCACGCGCGAAGGGCTGCAGGCGTTCATCCGCACGCTGGAAATTCCTGAAGCTGAAAAAACCCGTTTGCTGGCCATGACCCCCTCGAGTTATCTGGGCAAGGCAGTTGAACTGGCTGCGCGGATCTGAGGGCGGCGAACATGGCTTTTGCCGATAATCTCAAGCAATTACCGAAAGTCTCTCACCTGGCCGCGTTGCAACTGCTGGATGCCGAAGGGCAGGTGCTGGCAACCATCGAGAACAAGCCGGGTCAGACGGGTTCGCTTGTGGTGTATAACCATCTGGGGCAGATTTTTGGTGCCATCACTGTAGATGCCGCGAAGAAGGGCGTGGAACTGTACGCCGAGCACAGCGAGGATGCCCGTATCAATCCGGGCAAACATCCGAATATCGATCGTTTGTTCCACTTGATCGAACAGCCGCAGACCTTGCGGGTAAAGCATGTGTTTGCGCTGGGAGATTGAAGTGGCCAGGCCGGATGCAGTTGCGCCACCTGCTCGATGGATGTGAATACCGGCGGGGAACCACAACCGCTGGACGCTCGTCTGTACGGGAATGCTGGAAATCAGGCATAAAAAATGTCCGCTGTCAAGCACCTCTTGATGGCGGGCATAGTGTTAAAAGTCTGTATACAGCAACAGTTTAGGGGATTTTCCGGTGACTTCGGCCCACTACTGATTTGCGGGCTGGGAGCCACATAGGAGCATCGCGGTAGCAAACCCAGGAGCGCCACAGCGAATAGATTGTGCACGGCAAGAGTTCGCTCGCCGATCACCATCTCTGCAAAGATCCCACCCCAAACAAGAACGCGCAGCTCGTGAGCTGCGCGTTCTTGTTTGGGCCGGATGCCTAGTACGCGGCCTTGGCTCCTACGCATCAACTCGAAGAAGCATTGGATCGAGCACAGATGTACTGTGCACCTCCAGCGCCAACGAAGACCGACAGCGCCACAGCCCAACTTGCCACGAAATTAAGTTTGAAGGTTGTTTTCTTCATAGCTACCTCCTTGGTTTGTTGTGCGTTGGTGAGGGTACGGTGCTTGTTGTTAGTGGGAATCTCACCCAGCAATCGGACGGTTCGCTCTGTCTTCTGAATCTGTTGATACGTCAGGCTGATTGAACTATCGGTCTTCTCGCTCCAATGCTTCCTCTTTGTGACTGGTATGCACAGTTTACCGTGGGGCGGCACCAGTTGCTTGACTACTTGCACGGCCCCCTTTCCTGAATCCCCGATCCCCAGCCATGAAAGCCTCCAGCATGTAAGGGATCAGCGCCATCGCATCGACCGTCCCGCCATAGGTCTGCGCATGCAGCGTGGCGTAGCGATCGAGGTCGGCCTTGAGGCTGGTCGGGCACGTAAAGGTCAGCTTGATGCTCTCAGTCTTGGGCAGCGGCCCCAGCCGTAGCTTGCGCGCAGTGCTCATCGTGAAGTCCCCCGATTGAAGAACAGCGGCTGATAGGGGCGCAGTACCAGATCCCGATTGACGATGATGCGTACCGGCAGGCCCGGCCGCTCGGTCAAGGTGGGCTGGATGTTGAGGTTGCGCCGGGTCATCTCTTGGCCAACCTGATTCACGCTGTCCTGCAAGCTGTTGCGCCCGGCGTTGATGACGCGATCGCCGTTCTGGCGGTTCTCCGGCGCGGCCAGTTCGGCACCGACGCCCAGCAGCGTCGTCAGCGCAGCACCGGCGAAGATGCGATCCCAATGCCAATCGACACCATCCTCCAGTCCGGAGTTGCCGGCCGGGTCGGTGCCAGCCAGGTTGTCCAGCGTCAGCGAGGACGTATCGGGCAGGATGATCCGGTTCCATACCACCTGTACCCTGCTTTGCCCGTAGCTCACCTGGCTGTTGTAGCGGCCGAGGATGCGTGAACCCTGCGGGATCAGTACAAACTCCCCCGTAGCCGTGTCGTAGACCGGCTCCGTCACCGTGGCGATCACGTCGCCGGGCAGATCGGACTTGATGCCCGTGACCAGGGCACCGGCGATCACGGTGCCGGCCATGACCTGGTACGGCGAAGTCGGCGTTTTTAGATTCCCGGAATTACGGGTTTCCGTAGTTCCTGCTTTCAGGAACGCCTCTTTCTGGTCCTGCCGGTTTTGCACGGCAGTCGGATCGGCAGGCTGTGCTGCCGTCGAGGCTGGTCCTGCAGCCATCGGATCGAAGCTCGCAAGGCCAGACGCAGGACTGACCGCGGCCACCTGCGTCGGCGCGGCAGCGGCGCGCTGGGTGCTGGAACGAAAGAATACCGATGCCCCCGCTGCCGCTTCCGCTTCCTTGCGCTGGGTGTCGTGCTCGCCGTTCACGGGAGCGTGGCCCGGCGGTGTGTAGGTGGGTGTCACCGGCTGCTGCGATTTCACGATGGCCGGTCCCAAGTCCCCCGGCAGCGGCGGCCCCAGCTCGGGTACTTGGGGAGGCAAAGCCCGTGGCAGCTTGGAGTAATCGGTCGGAAGCTGGTCCAGTCCTTCAGAGCGTGAAACGCGATCCACGTTGTAAAGCTCAGCCTGTTCGCCTGCACTGCGCTTGCGCGGTTGCAGCGACCACATGGTCGCGCCCAACACGGCTACGGCAAGGCCTCCGGCTAGGATCGCCAATGTGCGCCGGTTCAAGCGCGTTACCGGGCGCGGCTGCGCGCGCAGCGCCACCGCCTCGGGAGCTACCTTGCCAGCCTGGGGGGAGGCAAGGTCGGGAGTGTCGTCCTGGCTCATGGTCAGTTCCTCCGCGCCACACCGTCCGTGCGCTCGATACGCACTACTTCGCCCTTGTCACCGCCCAGGCGCAGTTCGGCCGCGCCGAACAGCCGATCCACGACGTAGTACGGCGAGCGGAAACGGTAGTTCACCAGTTGCCCATCGCCCTGAGCACCAATCACGAACAGCGGCGGCAGTTCTCCCTGGGCGATGCCCGCCGGGAACTGGATATAGACCTTCTCGCCGTCATCGAAGGCGCGCAGCGGCTTCCACGGCGGCGTGCTGCCGCTGATGGCGTAGCGGAAGCGGATCTTCTCCAGCGACAGGCCGCTATCGACCGGGGCGGTCGCCTGCGCGGCCTGTGCCTGCCGTTGTAGGGCCAGCATCCTATCTTTCGGGTATTCCCACGACACCGAGGCCATCCAGGCGCGTTCGGTCGAGGTCAGCTCGATCAGGTAGGTGCGCCGACTGGTGGTGATGACCAAATTGGTCTTGAGGCCTGAACGGATCGGCTTGACCAACACGCTGACGCGCAGCGCATCGCCTATGCCGCTGGAGGTGTCACCGACGATCCAGCGCACGGTATCGCCGGCGGCGACCGTCACCAGCTCCTCGCCCGGTTGGAGGGAAATCACCGTTACCCGTCCCAGCGCCGCATAGACCTGATACAGCGCACCATCCGTGAAGGGCCAGACCTGGATGGCGTTGACGTAGCCCTCGCGCGTGGGCGCAATGCGCGCCTCGGCATTGGCACGCGATACCCGCAGCTTCTCATCGGCGGGCTCAGGTGCCGTCTTGGCCTCGATGCTGTCGGGCAGAGGTTTCATCTGTGCCGGCATCGGCAGCACCTTCGGCACCTCCACCACCTCAACCGGCTTGGGCGGTTCGGGCAATGGCTGTGCCTGTACCGGCTCATCAAGCGAAATGATCGGTGGCGGTGTGCCCTTCGTGGCGCAACCCTGCAACGACAGGGCTGACGCAGCAAGCGTCAACACGAAAGCGTAAATGCGGAAAGGCAGGTTCATGGCTTGGCTCCTTCGGTGGCATCGAGTTCGCGGCTCCACGACAGTCCGTTGACGTAGATGCCCAATGGGTTCTTGCGCAACCGTTGCTCGGTGCGCGGGGTTTGCAGTACGGTGGAAATCACGGCGTTCCAGCGTTCAGTGCCGGCCGGCGCGCCATTGACGAAGCGCTGCTCGGTCCAGCGCACGTTGAAAGACGCATCGCTGGCGCGCACAACGCTGGTGATCTGCACCGTCACCGATTCCTTGCCGACGCGAATGAACGGGTCATGGGAGCGTGCGTACACAACGACAGCAAAAGTGGCGAAGCCGTAGTCAGCCGCCGAGCACCTGCCTTCGTCGAACTGGGACCGCTGAACACGACCGCCCCCCAGCGAGCGCGGATCGAACTCAAGCTCGACCTCGGCGACGGCC
>JAGOVA010000061.1 GCA_018061005.1 Sterolibacterium sp.
AATATAAATTTTTTGCAGTTGGCAATATTGGTGTGAATAGTATTCATGTAATTCCTCCTTAAACGAAGTTCAGCTTTTCGAATGAATGGAAAGGCAAGTAGAAACGCGAATCACGAGGCCCAACGTAGAGTTGAGCGGACTGCGCGGCTGTTTGCGCAGCTCCGCTCGAACGCCGGGTTAGCCCCTGACACAAGCACCAACTGCTTCATATGCTTGACGAAACGCTAGCGTGAAGGAATGAAAATTGGAATCATGACTGGTGAGGGCTCGGCCATGCTTGGACGACGAATGATTGGAAACTCTTCTGACTCAACGACTACTTGCTGCGTATCAAGGTCGATCAATCGGAACTGTACTTTCGTCTCTCCATATGTACCACGGACTTGATACCTTCCGTTTGGTTTCAGCTCGGCATCAAAAGATGCGATATCTGTTTGCCAAAAAAGTCCCTGAGCATTTCCACGATTTGCGTAGTAATACACCTTGACTCGCTTTCGACCGGGATCAACCGTAAACGTCGTGTCATTTTCGTATCGGTGGTAACCGAACTCTAAATCACCAACAGCAAAAAGTTTTGTGCCTCCCCAAACGGTAATGCCATTTCGAATCCACTCCTCACGCACTGTTGCCGGGCTGGTAGAGCTACTGAAGTTGGTCGAGGCACACCCTGTGACGAAGAGGCAGGCGAGTGCTACGTTTAGAACTGATTGTTTCATGGGAAGAGTTCCAATCGTTGGGGGCTAACGTACAGTATACGCCGCCAACGGCGTATACTCATTTTCAAAAAGGTGCATATCAAACATAACAACACCTATCCCTTTGATTCAAAACGTGCCCATCACCTCAGACACCCCTGACAACTCTGCAAAACCACCGCGTCTGCTTGACCAGCTCCGTGACCGGCTACGGGTAAGGCATTACAGCATACGCACCGAAGCGCAGTATACACAATGGGTACGCCGTTTCATTCTGTTTCATGACAAACGTCACCCGCGCGAGATGGGTGCGAAGGATGTTGAGGCGTTTTTGACGCATCTGGCGGTGGAGGGCAAGGTGGCGGCGGCTACCCGGGGATGATGCCCAAAAAGCGGACAGCAAAACACCGATCGTTTTTACCCAACATGACAGACGATCCCCTGCCACAACCGACCGCCCAGGGTGGTGGCATTGAGCAGCCCCCACACGCCAAACCCTAGTACCAGCAGCCCGGCAGCCAGGCGCACGCCTCGCGCCTGGCTCAGGGCTCGCACGCGTTGCAGCAGCAAGCCGGCCAGCAGCAGGTTGGGTAGCGTGCCCAGGCCAAATGCCAGCATCAAGCCCGCGCCCTTTAGCGCGCTGCCTGACATGAGGGCAGTCGTCAGCGCGCTATAGACCATGCCGCAGGGCAGGAACCCCCAGAGCATCCCCAGCGGCAAGGCTTGGGTAATCGAGCGGGCGGGTAGAAAGCGACGAGTCAATGGCTGAATGTGCCGCCAGCCACGTTGCCCCAGCCGTTCGATCGGCAGTAGCAGGCGCGTCATTCCCATCAGGTAGATGCCAAGAGCCACCAGCATCAGGTTGGCCATTACATACAAGGCCATCTGCACGGGCAGCAGGTGGTCAAAAAGCAGCCCGAGACTGCCGACCGCGCCCATCAACGCACCTGCTCCGGTGTAACTGCCGATCCGCCCGAAATTGTAGGCCAGATGCAACAACCCGCGTTTTTCCGTTTGGGCGGGCGAGCCCGGCAACGGCGTGGTCAATGCACCGACGATGCCACCACACATGGCCATGCAATGCCCGCCGCCGAGCAGACCGACCAGAAACAGGGCGATGAAGCCACTGTCAGGCATCGCCATGGATAGGGACATGACCGGTACTGTCTCTCCGCCGTCGCCGCCGCCGTTTAGATCACCTTGGAATAGCGCACCTGCTCGCGTGCTTCACGCAGATGGCGATCAAACGCCATGACGATGGCACGCACCAGCAGTCGTCCGCGTGTTTCGATCCGGATATGCCGCTCGCTGATGGTCAGCAGCCCCGCCGTCTCCATTTCACGCAGTGCCGCAATTTCTGGCGCAAAGTAGGCATTGAAGTCGATCTGATGCGCGATTTCAACCTCCGCCATCGACAGCTCGAAATGACACATCAATGACTGGATGATCGATCGGCGCAGGATGTCGTCCGGTGTCAGCTCGATGCCCCGCATCACCGGCAGGATGTCTCGATCGAGAATTTCGTAATATTCATCCGTGGTTTTGACGTTCTGGCAATAACTGGGCCCGACCTTGCCGATCGCGGAAACACCAAAGGCCATCAGATCGGCCTCGGCATGGGTCGAATAGCCCTGAAAATTCCGGTGCAGACGCCCCTGCCGTTGTGCCACCGCCAGTTCATCGTCCGGCTTGGCAAAGTGATCCATGCCGATGAACACATAACCCGCCTCGGTCAGCTTGCGGATGGCGCGCTGCAGGATCTCCAGCTTGGCATCCGGCGAGGGTAGATCGGCTTCGGCGATGCGTCGCTGCGGTTTCACCAGATGCGGCAGATGCGCGTAGTTGTAGACGGAAAGACGATCCGGATTCATGCCGATCACGGCATCCAGCGTGCGGTCGAAGGTGACGACACTCTGCTTGGGCAGGCCATAAATCAGATCCACACTGACCGAGTGAAAGCCGTTGGCGCGTGCGGCATCCAGCACCTGTTTGGTTTCTTCGTAACTCTGGATGCGATTCACCGCCTGCTGCACCGCCGGTTCGAAATCCTGCACGCCCAGACTCATGCGGTTGAAGCCCAACTCACCGAGCAGTTGCACCGTGGCTTCGTCGACCTTGCGGGGATCAACCTCGATCGAATACTCACCTTCCGGCAGAAAATTGAAATGCTCGCGCGTCATGTCCATCAGCAAGCGCATTTCCTCGTGCGACAGGAAGGTCGGCGTGCCGCCGCCCCAGTGCAGCTGGATGACATCACGCGACCCGGCCAGCGCGGCCGCCTGCATGGCCAGCTCCTTGCCCAGATACTTCAGATATTTGGCCGAACGTCCGTGATCCTTGGTGATGATCTTGTTGCAGGCGCAGTAGTAGCAGATCGTGTTGCAAAACGGGATATGTACATACAGCGACAAGGGGCGGGCATCGCCGCCCACGGTGCGCCGCCCCAGCCAATGGACATAGTTGTCCGGCCCAAAGGCATCGGTAAAACGGTCGGCGGTGGGGTACGAGGTGTAACGCGGGCCATTGACATCGAACCGACGGATGAGCTGCTCATCAAAAATGGCTGCGGCTTCTGGGTGGGGTGCATTCATTGGAAATCCCGGGCTACTTGATGTGTGGTGTGGGTCTCCGTTCAGCATCGGAGACGATCGGTTAGCCTACCATATTCATGTCTGTTTGCTACACCTTATAGCGGCAAAATTTCCGCTGATTCAAGGCTTATCCCCCGTTCAAACCGGCCAGAAAACCCAGCGGATTCCGCGTCAGCGCGACGGAAACAATATAAGCAAAAACGCCCAGAGACAGCAGCCAGGCCATCGCACGAACCCGCTTGGTACGCCCGCGTTTCAGTGCGATGGCACCCAGCACAATGTACACCAGCAGTCCCAGCACCTTGGCCGTCACCCAGGGAACCACAAACGGGTACTGCCCGCTCATCACCACCAGGGCAATGGCGGCGGCCAGCAGCAGGGTGTCGTTGATGTGGGGAAGGATACGCACGATACGTCGCTGCAACATCGGAGAATCGGCCAGCATCCAGAAACCGCGCAGAAGGAAGCCGGCTCCACTCAGCGTCACACACAACACATGCAAATGTTTGACTGCCAGATAACTATTCATTCTCAATATCTTCTACGCCACACGCCACACCCGAAATTCGGACCCATGAATTCATGCTATGTTCCCGCCTCACAGGAAATGCCCATGCCCACACTCAAACACGAAACCCACGACATTCCCCAGATCTTGGCGCATCTGCCCTTGTTTCTCGAACTGGTGCCGGAACAACTGGCGCATATCGCCAGCCACACCCGCGAGAAGCGGCTGCAAAAAGGTGAAATGCTGTTCCAGAAGGGGGATGCCCCGCGCGGGTTTTACGTCATCGTCTTTGGCCAGATCAAACTGGCCTTCCCTTCCAGCCAGGGGAACGAAAAAGTCATCAACATCCTCGGCACGCGCCAGAGCTTTGGCGAAGCCGCGATGTTCATGGATCGCCCCTACCCGGTGTATGCCGAAGCCCTGGCCGACACCCTGTTGCTGCACATCGCGCGCCACGCCGTGAACGACCTGCTCGCCGCCGACCCGTCCTTTGCCCGTCGCATGCTGGCCGGTCTGTCGATGCGCCTGCACGCGCTGGTGCAGGATGTTGAATCCTACTCGCTGCGCTCGACCACCCAGCGCGTCATCGGCTTTTTGCTGCAACACGGCGAAACGGAAGAAAAAACGGGCAACGAACAGCGCAATGAAATCACCATTGCCCTGCCCACCTCGAAACAGGTCATTGCCTCGCGCCTGAGCCTGACCCCCGAGACACTCTCGCGTGTGTTTCATGAACTCGCCAATTCAGGGCTGATCACGGTGCATGGCAAAGACATCACTATTCATGACATGACGCGGCTACGCCAGTTCGATCTCTGAACCACACACCGCTCATTCCTGCAGCCGCAGAATCCGCTGACGATAATCGGCATACAGTCGCACAGCCCCTGCGAGATTCCATTCCAGCCAGCCCAGCGACAAAACCACCGCCAGCCCCGCCAGCTTCGTGAGCGGTGGCCAGACCACGCTGCCCAGCAGCAAGGCCAGGGCAACAAAATGCGCGAGCATCTGGCCGCGCATCTGACGCTCTGAGATCATCTGCTTCATGTTCGGCGGAACGATCTTCAGCTTCAAAATACCCAGGTTCTGCAGGTGCAGCCAGATCAGGAAGGGAACGATCTTGTAGAGCATGCCATTGATGGCTGCGACAAACACCCCCCAGACCAGTAACACGCCCAGCCACACCAGCGCGCGCGGGTGCGTCGTCAGCGCAGGAATCCAGCTGATGACCAGCCAGCCCACTCCCAGCACAAGCAATGACCCCATGGCACCCTGCCAGAACCGCAGCGTCACATCCGCCACACGACGTCGCCGCTGGGATTGCAAGCGCAGTGTCACCCCGGCATAGACAACCGCCACACCCAGACCCAGCCACACAATGAGGTTCTGCCACAACATCTGCCCCGCCTGGCCTTCCAGCCCAGGCAACGACCAGAGCAGCAAAAACAACAGCAGCGCCAGCGGCAAACCATAGCTGAGCCGCACAGAATACGCGGGCGTCAGCTGAAACATCGGCACCACGAAGTAAGACACCCCCATGAGCAGCATCAATGCCCAGCCCGCCAGCCCCCAGGCCGCATGGATATTGACGAGACGAATCAGCGACCAGCCACCTTCCTCCGGCAAGCCCCGCATGCCCCCCAGAATGGCGGCCAGCCAGAGCCCCAGCAGAACCGTCACACCCAAGCCCGCCACGGCAAGACGCAACACCTGAAGGGTCGCGCCCCGCGCAGGAGTTCTGAACAGGGCAGCCCCCACAATGCCCACAAAACTGAGCAGCCCCAAGGCCAGCAAAAACACGGCCGACTGAAAAAACACCGGCTTCCGCCCGAGAAACCCCGCAGCCAGACACAAGACACCGATAGAAATAGCGGGATGTACCAGCCACGCAAGCCCGCGAGGTCGCCAGACATTGCCCCCTGCCGCCACCGGCACGAACTGCAGGAGCGCGCCACACATGACCTGCAACATGAAGCCGACCGAAAACAGGTGCAGCAACGCCAGCACATCCACACTCCAGCGCGAGCCCCAGGCATCCCCCCCGCGCCAGATCAGCCACACGCCTGCGATCAGGCCGAACAGCGGCGCCGTCAGAAAAAAACGGAAGGGAACCCCCAGCGGGGGTGCTTGCTCGAAAGAAAGATTCGGATGCATTTACCCGTGGTTACAGGTCAGACCCATGACTACCATGGCTACCGACCGGCAGCCAGACACAGCCATCAAGCCTTGCGGATATGCACTTCATGCGTGCCATCCGGCTGATAGGCCGACGTATGCAAATAGCCATTGCGCCGCAAAATGGAATACAGCGGTTGCGGTTCGCAATGCAGCAGCAGCACGATTTCCTGCCCCGGCTGCAGCTCATCGAGTGCTGCCAGGGTCAGTTCGAGTGGTTCGGGCGGCTGCAGATCCCGACCATCGATGACGATCGGCGCCAGCGCGCCCGTCACTTTGCGGCATCCAGCGATTGTTGCAATGCAACGCACAACGAATCAATCTGCCCGCCCAGCGATTGATCACACATGGGATAAAGGATGTTTTCTTCCTTCATGTTGTGCTGCTGCATCAGGATCAGCAGCGTCTCTGCTGCGCCCCCAAAGGTATCGGCATCGCGCGCGGCCAGTGCCGTATTCATTTGCGCCACCAGGCCGCGCATCTGCTCATGCTCCATCCGCATGACCTGGGTCGGCCCCTGCCGGATGCCGGTCGCATTTTCAAATGCAGGAAACAGGATGTTTTCTTCAGCGGCCAGATGCGCCAGCAGCTCGGCGGAAAAGGCAGGCTGTGCAAGCTCGCACGCTGCCCAGTCACCCTGCTGCGCGGCGGCTTCGGCGGCCGCGAAGAGATCATCGCAATGAGTATGATGCGGCGGCAGGATTTGACGGATTTCAGACATAAACACACTCCAGCAAGAAAACTCATATCATTCTATGAGATATTCCGCCGTCTGCCTTGATACCCGTCAAGCGGCAAAAAACTCAAGAATTTCAGGATTCCAGCACATACGTTCCCGGCGCATCAGCCAGCGCGGGGTACTTGCGGGTCACGGTGGGCGCGGCTTTCACCAGTGCACCAGCCTGCGGCTTGAGCCATTCCATCCAGTCTTCCCACCACGAACCCTTGCGGTGATCGGCGCGCTCCTGCCAGCTTTCCGGCGTATCGTGACGCTCCACGCCAGCCACCCAGTATTCGCGCTTGGGCGGGTTGACCGGCGGGTTGACGATACCCAGGATGTGACCAGAGCTAGACAGCACGTTACGGCGCGTCCCCGACACAAAGTTATTGACCCGGAAGGTCTGTTTCCATGGAGCAATGTGGTCATCCGCAGCACCCACGGTATACATCGGCTGCTTGATCCGCTCGAGATCAATGGCCTCACCCGCCACCGTCAGCGCATCGCGCTTGATGAGGCTGTTATTCAGGTAGAACTCACGCAGATACCATTCGTGCATCGCTGCGGGCATGCGTGTGGTATCCATGTTCCAGTAAAGCACATCAAACGGCGGCGGATTCTCACCGTAAAGCCAGCCATGCACCACGTAATGCCAGATCAGTGTATTCGAGCGCAGGATACGGAACGCCGCAGCCATTTCATTGCCTTCGAGGAAGCCCTTGCCCGCCATACTTTTCGACAGCCACTGCACGGTGCTGTCCTCAAGGAAAATCTCGATATCCCCCGGCTTGTGATAATCGACCAGCGCGGTCAGCAAGGTGACACTCGACACCGGCACGTCCTGCGCCGCATAACGACGATTGGCCCAGGCCATGTAGGTGGTCAGTGCCGCACCGCCGATGCAATAGCCCACGGCATTCACCTTGGGCGAACCGCTGATCTCGCAGGCCACCTTGATGATCTTGTCGATACCCTCGATCAGGTAATCATCAAACTGCACCTCCCGCATGCTTTCGTCCGGATTCTTCCAGCTGGTGATAAACACGCTGAAGCCCTGATCCAGCAGATACTTGACCATGCTCTTGGCCGGTGTCATGTCGAGAATGTAATGCTTGTTGATCCAGGCCGTGACAATCACCACGGGCTTTTCGTAGTTCTTCTCGACCGTCGGCGTGTAGTGTATGACCTCCAGCAGGCGATTACGGAACACCACCTTGCCGGGCGTGACGGCCAGATTCTTGCCCACGGTAAAATCATTAGGATCGGTCATGCGGATCGTGCCCGCCTCGTAATCCGCGAGGAAGTTATGCCAGCCGCGCGTGAGGCTCTGGCCATTACTTTCCATCGCCTTGCGAAGAGCCACCGGATTCGTCCAGAAATAATTGGTCGGTGCCAGCATATTGAACCACTCACGCCCCCAGAAGGCCGAATGACGGCGTTCCTTGCTCGACACACCGGGGGTTTCATGCAGCATATCGACCACCTGCCGGGTCATCAGCAGATACCACTGTTTGGCAATGCTCCAACTCGGAGAATCACGCCATTGCGGATCACTGAAGCGTTGATCATCCACATGCGGCTGCACAATATCGTGAGATGCAGCACCCAGCACACGCTGCCAGGAATGCCACTGCAACGCCATCATGTCCGATGAAAAACGCCCCATCGCATCGCTCAGCTCCTGCGGATGCAGCAACCAGGCCATCTGAGCATGAACCAGCGGAGTAAACATACCCATCGGATCGATCCGGTTTTCCGTTACTTCATTAATGGCACGCCAGGCCTCACGCGGGGTGAGCGGCACCTTAGCCGGGTCGCGGGGCGATGTATGTTCTGTTGTCATGAAAAACACTCCACTGAGGCAAACTGTCTATAATCCAAGACTTATATTATATCCTTCGACAGCGCACCATGTTCAAGCACATTCTGGTTCCCACCGATGGCTCCGAGCTTTCCACGATCGCCGTCCGGCGCGCCGTCGATTTCGCCCGGGAAACCGGCGCAAAAATCACTTTCTTCTACGCCAGGCCTGATTACCCGATCGCCTTTTATGGCGAGGGCGCGCTGATCGACCCGACTTCGCCTGAAAAATTTGCCGAAATGGCCACAGCCCAGGCAGAAGGGCTCCTCGCCAGCGCACGCAATCAGGCACAAGAAGCGGGGGTCAGCTGCGACACCCTCAGCACCATCAACGACATCACTTATATCGCCATCATCGATGCCGCACTAACCGCCGCCTGCGACCTGATCTTCATGGCATCCCACGGCCGACGTGGCATCAGCGGCCTGTTGCTGGGCAGCGAAACCCAAAGGGTGCTGACCCACTCGAAAATCCCGGTATTGGTCTGGCGCTGAGCCACCGATCGCCCTCGATCGCCACCAATCGATAAATTGCAAACATTGCAACAAAATAGAAATTTTTCGGCAAGTTTGTTTATACTCGCCAGAATGTCAGTCACATCGAATACATCACCGTGAAACAATAAAAAACGGAAACGGGTTGAAGCGCCGAATATAACAACGCAACAACGAATGTAACGAGCTGGCTGGCAAAAACAGTATTCACGATGGTTCATGGCGTCACCATGGCTTCACTGACGCACATGAACCCGCTAGAGGAGGGGGATCGTTGAAAAAACATACAGACACCCGTCTGCATCCGGTGCAGGTGCAGGCGCAGCCTCATGCTGCACACCGCAGCACTGATCGGGGCGCAACCCGATGATCCGCTGGAAAACTTTCCGCGCAGCCCTTCATTCACCGATGACGGTGGTGACACCTCACCCCCATACGCTTCCTGTAGCCTCTTCTGAAGCCACCGCTTCAGTCGATGAAGCTCACCCCGGATTTACCATCAGTACCCGCACCCGTACGCATTGTCAGTGCACGCACTGAAAAAGTAGCAGGCACCCTAGGAGAAGGAAATTGAAGGCAGACTTCTTGAAATTGTTGACCCTGGTCGCGTTTTCCGCGTTTTCCCTAACGCCGCCCATGGCCAGCGCGCAGATCAAAATGAAATACCCTGCGGCGACTGCCGACAGCCCCGTCAGCGCACCGGCCAACGATGCAGCACCGGCAAGCGCAGCCACTATAGTCACAGTGACTCCTGAGCCCACGCCGTCTGCGGAACCGGCGACGCCACCACCCGTAGCCTACCCACCCCCAGCGACCGAGCCTGCGCCAAAAGCCGCAGCCTATCCAACCCCCGCTGCTATCCAAGCCTCTGCGCCTATCGGCTCGGTCGCCCTCGCCTCACCCGTTGAAATGCCTGCACCTGCGGCGACCACAGACACCCACCCGGGATTCGACAGCAAAATGTCGTGGCGCATCCAGAGCGGCGAACGGATCTCCGATGCCTTCGTGCGCTGGGCGCACACCCTCGGCTGGCAAGTCTCCTGGGAACCGGACGACCTGATCGCACAGACCGACCTGGAACTCAACGACACGCTGACCGGTGCAGTCACCAAGGTTATCGACGCGCTCAATCAGGGCGGCGCCAACATCCGCGCCCGGTTCTACGCCTCGAATCACATGCTTCGCATCATGGCAAGGAAGTAAAAGATGCAGACCAATCTCAAACCCCCGATGACTCCGATCATTCCACTGCTGCTGGCTTCCCTGCTCATGGTTCCAGGCTGCGCGTCCAAGCGCGTCGCCCCCATCCAGAAAGAAGTCAGCACCACCAACGACGAAATCACCAAACACCTGCGCCAGATCAGCGATACCAAATCGAGCAACGCGAGCAACGTCTCGGTTGAAAATGCCGAAGGCATCTGGCTGCCGGTACGCAAGCTGCGCGAAAACGAACTACAAAAAGCCGGCCACAAAACCACCAGCCGCCGCTTTTCGGTCAACCGTGAGTTCCGCACCCTGCAGGATGTCGCCGAGCGCGTCACCCTGCTCATGGGCATCCCGGTCACGATTGCCCCTGAAGCCCAGCCTGAGGGCGACAACATCCTCAATCCGGCCAACAACCCGGCCAATGCCCCGCAAGGCATGTCCGGCATGATGGCCGGCTACCCTTTCCCGATGGCTACACAAAAAAATGCTAACGCGGTGCCCCTGAGCTACGACGGCCCGTTGTCAGGCTTCCTGGATGTTGCCTCTGCCCGCTTTGGCATCAGCTGGGAATGGAGCGGTGAAGGCATCCGCTTCTATCGCTACGCCACCCGCACCTTCCGGATTGCCGCATTGCCCGGCGAAACGCAAGTGCAAAACATGGTATCCAACAGCACAGGCGGCACCTCGTCTGGCGGCAGCAGTGGCGGCAGCAGTGGTGGCAGCAACACCGCCGCCTCCGAAACCAAACAGAAAACCCAGGTGGACTCACGCCTCTCTGTCTGGGAAGGTCTGGCCGAATCCATCAAGGGCATGATGTCCCGCCAGGGGGCTTCTGGCGCATCCACGCTGGCGGCGCGTCTGGCCGTCACACCGGCCACGGGCACGGTCACCATCACCGACACGCCCGAAGTCATCGCCCGTGTCGAAAAGTTCATCGACCAGCAAAACATATCGCTGACCAAACAGGTCGTTGTCAATGTACGCGTGCTCTCGGTTGAACTCAACAACTCCGAACAATACGGCATCAACTGGGGTCTGGCCTATCAGAGCATGTCGGGCAATACCGGCTTCAGATTCTCGAATGCCTTCATCGACCCGAGCACGGCCGGTGGCTCCAATCTTGCACTGAACGTACTCTCAACGGCCGGGCAATCCACCAACGCCGACATCCGCTCATGGGCAGGCTCACAGGCGCTGATCAACGCACTGTCAGGTCAGGGACATGTTTCCCAGGTCACCTCCGCCTCGCTGACCACCCTCAACAACCAGTCCGCACCACTGCAGGTGGGGCGTCAGACCACCTATCTGGCCTCCTCCACCACCACCGTCACACAAGGCGCAGGAGCAACCACCACGCTGCAACCCGGCCTATTGACGACCGGCTTCTCGATGACCATCGTTCCGCACATTCTCGAGCGCGGTCGCCTGATGCTGCAATACGCCATCGACATTTCATCGTTGTTGAACATGTACACCGTCAACTCCAACAATTCGAGCATCCAGGCGCCGGATGTTGACACCCGCAACTTCCTGCAACGCGTCATGTTGCAGACCGGTGACACGCTCGTCATGACCGGCTTTGAGCAGAACACCCTCAACACCAACCTGTCCGGCATGGGCAATGCCAACAACAGCATGCTCGGCGGTGGGGTGAATGGCAAACGTAATCGCAGCGTACTGGTCATCCTGATACAACCGATCACGGCGGACTAATCAATGGCGCGCGCGCAAATGTCGGTCGGCCTGCCGGAAACCGGCGCAGAAATGACTGCACAGACTTTCGAGTTTGGCAAACGGCTCTTCGTCTCCGGCCTGTTCTGGCAGCCTCTGCCTGGCTCGACAGCCAAACTTCGCAATGCCGAAATCCAGAAAATGTCGGAGGAGCAGGGCTTCGACCTAGCGGTTCTACGAACCACCGGCGTGCCACAAGTCGGCTTTGCCGCCCTGACCGATGGTGTGCGTCCCGGCATGCTCTCCGCCGCAGCGATGGTATCGAAATCGCTGGAAATGGCCAACCGAGACCGCAGCTTCTTGTGCGCCATTCCGATTCCCAACGGAAAATGGCTGTATGTTGCCCAGCGTGAAGGCGTGCTCCTCCACGATGGGGACATGATCGGCACCGAAGAAGCCGCGCAGGCGCGCATGATGTCCGACCTCTCGCTGATCGAATGGCAGACGGTCTTCGCCCCCGCCCACTGGGGGGTTCCGAATGCCACCCAGCGGACGTTTGAAGACCTGCTCCCCAAATCAGGCTCAAAATACAGCTTCAAGAAATGGTGGGAAGTCCGCCCGATCCGCAGCAGCTGGCTCGATCACTTCCAAATCAGCGCACCCGTCATGGGCATCTTGATTGTGCTGGGCATCGGCCTGCTGGGATATTATGCTTGGGATCACTACAGCAAACAGCAGGCGCTCGAAGAACTCGCCCGCCAGGAAGTTGCTGAACAGGCAGCGCGCGCCGCCGCCGTCGCCGAGCAACCATGGAAAAAACAGACGCGCGCTGCAGGCTTCATCGCCGCCTGCGATCAGGCACTGGCCAGTGTGCCGACCCTCTGGCCCGCGGGCTGGGCACCCGACAATGCCGTATGCAAGGATCGCAACCTGGTCATCACCTGGGCACGTCAGGAAACCGGCCGCCTGGAACACCTGCTGAACACGCTACCAGATGCCGACATCGCCATCGATGGCAACAAGGCCACGCTAACACGCCGCCTGGAACTGCCCGGCGGAGAAAATGACGTTCTACCCAAACAAAAAGAACGCATCGCCGCGCTCTATGACATAGCCCAGCGCTATGGCTTCAACTTTGCACTCAAAGCCCCGGCGAACGAGGCACCGGTACTTGGCCAGCCCGCAGAAGCTGAACCGACCTGGAAATCACTGGAATGGACGGTCGCCGATATGGCGCTCGCTCCCGTCCGGGTTGCCCCCCTCTTCGAAGGGGGCGGTTTCCGGCTGAACCAGATCAAGCTATCGTTCGCTGAAGGCATCATGAAATGGACCATGGAGGGAACGCAGTATGTACAGCCGTAAGCTGATTTCACTGACACTCATCGCGACCTGCTACCTCGGCAGCGCATCAACAGCCCTGGCGGAAGACAGTATCCAGGAACAGTTGCAGCGCATCAACGACAGCATTGCCGTCCTGAATGCCAAGCGGCAGGAGCTCGAACTGCGCTCCCAGGTCGCCTCCAAGCAGGCTGAAATCGACCGCATCACCAATGCCGACAGCATGAACATCGACCGTTCCCGCCACCCCGTCGTGCAGTCCATCGAAGGGGCGGATGGCAAGCTGGTCGCCATGCTGGCCTTTGGCAGCGGCATCCAGCAAAACGTCCGTCAGGGCGATTCCATCCCCGGGGGCTGGCAGGTCAGCAAGGTGGCGGTGGATGCCGTCTATATCACAAGAGGCCGGGATCGCGTCCGCCTGGCCTATGGCCACGAACCGCCCGCCCCGCCCCCCTCATCCTACCCGACGGCAGTACCTCCTCTCAACCCAACGGGTCGATAAATCATGGAAATTCTGTCCAGCGACAATACGCGGAAGGGCGTTCCACTGACCGGTGCTTCCGGCAAATTCGCCGTCGACGAAAGCCTGCGCGAAAAACTCTGTCTGCTTGACGATGGCCGCCTGCTCGTTTCGAAATCGCACATTTTCGACCCCTCGGTCAACGCCTTCATCGGCCGCCTGAAGCGGCTCAAGGTGTCCCACCAGGTGTTGCAGGTGGACATGAAGGTTCTCAAAGAGATGTACGAGGAGGCGCAACCCCAGAAGCGCAACGCCTCCTTCTCTGAAATGCAGGATATTGCCAAAGACCTGTTCCGCAAGGCAAACCGCCTGCGGGCTTCAGACATCCACATCCGCGTCGACAACCGCTACAACACGCAAATCTACTTCCGCATCCAGAACGACCTCGAATTCATCGAAGAGCACTCCTACGAGCACGGCGACAAACTCTGCACGGCCATCTACCAGTCGATGGCCGACATTGGCGACTCCACCTTCGAACCGCTCTCACGCCAGGATGCGCGCATCTCCGACCGCAACAAGCTGCCCGAAGGCATCGACGGCATCCGTATCGCCACCAGCCCGAAGACCGGCGGTTTCCTGTTCGTCATGCGCCTGCTCTACAACGACACCGCAGGCGACCTGGATCTGCGCTCACTGGGGTTCAGCGGCGAACAGTCCGACAACCTCGAACTGATGAAACAATGCCCGACCGGCATCATCGTCATCGGCGGGCCGACCGGCAGCGGAAAATCCACCACACTGCAACGCGTGCTGGCCTCCATCATCCGCGAAGATGCCGGCAAAAAACACGTCATCACCGTCGAAGACCCGCCGGAATACCCGATTCTGGGGGCGGTACAAACCCCGGTCACCAATGCCCAGACTGAAGAAGAGCGTTCAAAAGCCTTTCAGGTCGCGATCAAGTCCGCCATGCGCCTGGACCCAGATGTCATCATGATCGGCGAAGTGCGCGACACGCCCTCCGCACGACTGGCCGTGCAGGCCGCGATGACCGGTCACCAGGTATGGACCACCGTTCACGCCAACAATGCGCTGGCCATCCTCGACCGCATGATCGACCTGGGGGTGCCCCTCGAACTGCTGGCCGATGCCTCCATCATCACCGGCCTGATCTGCCAGCGTCTGCTCAAGGTGCTCTGCCCGCTGTGCAAAACCCCGATCAATTCCGTGCTGGAACGCTATTCGCAAGCCGATCTGCAACGCATCATGAGCGTGGCCGAACTCGACAAGGTCTATGTCATCGGCCATGGCTGCGAAAACTGCCGTGAAACCGGCATAGTCGGCCGCACCGTCGTCGCTGAAACCGTGCTCACCGATGACAAACTGCTGTCCTTCATCCGCCAGCGCGACAAACTCAGCGCACTGGCCTACTGGCGCAACGAATTGCGCGGCCTGACCATGAAAGATCACGCCCTGCTCAAGATCAGCCAGGGCACGGTTGACCCCTTCCAGACCGAAGCGGTAGTCGGTCGCCTCGTCAAGAATGACGACGCCATGCATCACCTACGCTGACCCGGAAACCTCAAGCCTCGATGAGCGCCTATTCCCGCAACAAACTGC
>JAGOVA010000109.1 GCA_018061005.1 Sterolibacterium sp.
CAACAAGTTGCGCTGGCTGAGCCTTTCCATCGTGTTCGCGATGCTGGTGGCCCTGCCCTTCATTCATGTCTACCAGACCTATGCCGCCGCGCATGCCTATGACCTGCTCGCCCCCTCGGAAAAGCAGCTCTACGACGTGATGGAAACCCTCACCGCCGCCTTTGCCGATGACCCGGCGGAAGACCTGGACGCCATCAAGGGCAACACCTGGTCGGGCAGTTTCTTCGGCTTGCAGTTGAGCGACCCGCTCGCCGTGGCCGGGCAGATGGCGGCGGGGCTCAAGGCGTATGCGCCGTTTCTGCTGACGGCCCTCATCCCCGTGTTGTTCACGCTCGTGCTGGGGCGGTTTTTCTGCGGCTGGATCTGCCCCGCCACCTTTTTGTACGAACTGAACACCAACGTCTCCACCTGGCTTGCCCGCCTGGGCTTCAAGGTGGGCAACCGCCGCTTCGACCGCCGCCTGAAATACGCGGTGCTGGGCGTGGGGCTGGTGCTGTCCGCCGCCACCGGCTCGGTGTTGATGGCGGCGATCTACCCGCCCGCCATCGTCGGGCGCGAGCTGTATTACGCCATCGCCCTGGGCGGGTTCGGTGCCGGCGCGGTGTTCTTCGTCGGCACCCTGCTGTTCGACACCCTGGTCGCTCGCCGCGGGTTCTGCCGCTATCTCTGCCCCGGTGGCGCGCTTTATGCCCTGCTGGGCCGTTATCGCCTGGTGCGCATTCGCCGCATCGTGGAAAGCTGCAACGACTGCGCCAGGTGCAATGCCGTCTGCGAATTCGGCCTCGACCCCCTGCGCGACCATTTCGGCCAGGAATGCAACAACTGCGCGGCCTGCATCGCGGTTTGCCCCACCCAGGCCATGACCTTTGTGCTCCGGCCCACGGATTACCCGGAACAAGGTCCGGGCCATCTGGGCAAGCAATACCGCCGCAATCACCCGGAATCCGCCGCGAAAGGTGGCCATTGATGCGGCGCCGCGGCGCCCTGCAACGCCTGATCCGGGGCGCGGCCCTGCTCGCCGCCGCCAGCCTGCCCTATGGCATGGCGCGCCTGATGGTGCCGGAGGCCAAGGCGCAATCGCGCAACCACATCCGCCCGCCGGGGGCGCTGAAAGACGATGCCGCCTTCATCGCCGCGTGTATCGGCTGCGGGCTGTGCGGAGAGGTCTGCCCGCCGCGTTGCATCCGCTTTCACGGCCGGGATGGCGGGGAGAAGGTCAACACACCCTGGATCAACCCCGAGGAGAAGGGCTGCACCCTGTGCAACAAATGCATGGAGGTCTGCCCTACCGAGGCCCTGGTCGAAACGCCCCTCAAGGAAATCGACATGGGCATCGCCCAGATCGACCGCGCCGCATGCTATCCCTGGGTCGATCGCGGCATCTGCGGCGCCTGTGTGAGCGTCTGCCCACTTGGTGACCAGGCCATCGGCTTCGAGATGTGGAACCAGTATCGTCCGATCATCAAGTCAGGGTGCGTAGGCTGCGGGCTGTGCGTCGAGGTCTGCCCCGAGCCCAGCCTGCCGATCTGGGTCGTCGATCGTATGCAGGGTTCGGTGGCCAAACACAGCGTATGAAGCGCTTGTTTTTGTTATTGCTGTTCCTACTCCCGCCCTGCCAGTTTGCCGGGGCGCACCACGTGCTGGGCCGCCCCACCTACAGCCTGAGCGAGGATTCCAACACCCCGCCCAGCATGCAGGTGGAGACGCAAATCGGCGCGTATTTCGTGAGCTACATGGCGTTCCCCGCGTTTCCGAAACCCAACGAACCCGGCCGCGTCAGCGTCTATGCCACCCGGCTCGATGACGGCGCGCCCTTCCAGGGGGAAATCACCTTCAGCGTGCGCGACGACAGCTGGCTTGACGGCTGGTTCGCCAGCCGGAAAGAAGTGCTGGGCGTCCAGCGCCCCAATGACAACACCCACCGCCAGGGCTTCATCTTCAAGAACGAAGGCGACTACATCATCACCGCGGAATTCGAGGACGGCGGCGAGCCCTACATCATCGATTTTCCGCTGCGCATCGGTGAGCCCGTCGCGGTCGGCCCCATCGGCGTCGCCGTGGGCGTGATCACCGTCATCCTGGTCGGCGTCAACCTGGTGCAACGCAAGCGGCTGCCGCGCGCGGGTAAACAAGGCAGGCGGGCTGCTTCGTGATCTATTGCAGCGTGGACGGCGCGTTGATGATGACCCATCCGGGGCTGCCGGAATTCTGGGGGATTTGCATCCTCATCATGATGATCCTGACGGTGGTGTGGGCCATGACCGCGCCAATGACCGCAATGAAAACCGCCATGCATGGCGCGGGCGCGCTAACGCTCGCCCGGCTGCCGGTGGTCGGCAACGGGGTTCGTCTGCTGGCGGCAAACCGCTGGGTGCCGCTGGTCTTGAAGCTGGCGATGGTTTCGCTCTTTTTGCTGGTGATTGCCGCGGGCTTGTTCGGCACCCCGTTCCCGGAGCGGAATCTCGCCACCGTGCTGACCTGGAACCTGTGGTGGGGCGGACTGATTTTTTCGATCTTCTTTCTTGGCTCGGCCTGGTGCGCGATCTGTCCCTGGGATGCGCTGGCGCAGTGGCTGGTGCGGCGTCGGCTATGGCGGCGCGCGCGGCCGAACAACTCCCTCAATCTGCGCGTGCCACGCTGGCTGCGCGGTGTGTGGCCGGCCCTCTGGCTACTCGTTGGCCTGACCTGGCTTGAACTTGGCATGGGCATCACCCTCGATCCCCATGCCACGGCATTGGTCGCGCTGCTGATCGTGGTACTCGCCACGGCCTCGCTCGCGGTTTTTCGGCGCAAGGCGTTTTGCCGCTACTTCTGCCCGGTGGGCCGCACCGTTGGGTCCTATTCCCAACTGGCCATGGTGGAACTGAGACCCATCGACGCCAGCGTGTGCGCCCGTTGCAAGACACTGGATTGCTATCACGGCAACCAAGAGATCGAACCCTGCCCGACCGGGCTGGTGATGGGCAGTCTGAAGCAGAACAACTACTGCACGTCATGCGGAAACTGCACCCAAAGCTGCCCGCATGCCAACATTGCCTGGCGCTTGCGCCCCCCCAGCATCGAGGCCGTGCGGGGCGCGCGTCCGCAAACGGATGAAGCCTGGTTCATGGTCGCGCTGCTCGCGCTCACCGCCCTGCATGGCCTGACCATGATGCCATTCTGGGAAGCGTGGATGCGCGCCCTGGCCCGTGCCATCGGCGACAGCGGCGGTTTGTTGTGGAGCTTCAGTCTCGGACTCGCGGCCTGTCTGATCTCCGTGGGCGGGCTCTATGCCCTCCTGGCGGCGGCGACCCACCGCCTGACCGGTGGCAGCCAGCCTTTCAGGCGTTACCTCACCTCGTTTGCGTTTGTCGCGCTTCCACTCGCGTTTGCCTATCACATGGCGCACAACCTGAATCATCTGGTGCGGGAAAGCGCGGGCGTGGGCGGCGTGTTGCGGAATCCCCTCGGCGTAGGCGCGTTGCCGCTTGGCATGGCGGAAAAGCAGATTCGCCACATGAACATGCTGATCTACCAGGACGTGGTATTCGCATTGCAGGCCGGCCTGTTGGTGCTGGGATTTCTGATCGCCGTGCGAATCGTGCGCCATCGGGGTGCCTCTCTTCTTGAAGCGGGCGCGGGAAGCCAGGGCTGGAGGCTCTTCCCCATGTTGCTGTTCGCGGCCGGCATATCCGGCTTCAATCTTTGGTTGCTGATGCAGCCCATGGTGATGCGGATGTAAACCAGGAGAAAACGGATGGATCGTCGAGCATTCTTCCAGCAGGCATTTCGTAACACGGGCAAGAAAATTGTCGCGGTATGCGATGCCAAAGTCAGCCGACAGGCTGCGCACTGGATCCGCCCTCCCCATGCGCTTGGCGAACTGGAATTCCTCCTTGCCTGCACGCGTTGCGGCGCCTGCATTGCCGCTTGCCCGCACGAAGTGATATTTCCCTTGGCGGCAAGACTCGGAATCAGTGTGGCCGGCACGCCCGCATTGGACCTGCTCAACAAAGGCTGT